>JBHJOU010000626.1:0-6791 GCA_050329355.1 Rivularia sp. (in: cyanobacteria) | reverse complement strand
ATCAGCGGCTGCATCAAAAGTCTTGCAACGTCCGTTAGCAGCTAACATTCCGGCTTGAGAAAAGTTGATACTAAACTCTGGTGATATCAGTCGATTTACTCCCCCAACAAGTGCTGTATCACACTCTTGATTCCGTAGACTTTGACAAGCGAGGTGAACTGCAACTAAAGATGAAGAACAAGCTGTATCTACTGCTATACTTGGTCCAGTTAAACCCAAAGTATATGATAAACGTCCGGCGGCAGTGCTGTGAGAATTCCCCGTTGCTAAATAAGCATCAATTTCGGTGACTTCTCTGGTTAATAGCTGTTGAGAATAATCATTGCTGCTAATACCAACAAATACACCAGTTTTACTTCCCTGTAAATCGACGGGAACAATACCGGCATTTTCCAAAGCTTCCCAACTAACTTCCAATAATAATCGCTGCTGCGGATCTAAAGAAACCGCTTCACGAGGAGAAATCCCGAAAAATGCTGCATCAAATTCATACAACTGCTTGACAAATCCACCATAACGGGTGTTTATTTTCCCTGGTGTTTGAGAATTTGGTGCAAAATAAGCATTGATATCCCATCTATCTGGGGGAACTTCAGAAATTGCATCAACTCCATTACTCAATAATTCCCAAAAAGCTTGGAGATTGTCAGCACCGGGGAAACGACATCCCATACCGATAATTGCAATTGGTTCAGTTTTTGCTTGCTCTAATGCTTGTAATTTGACTCGCATTTCTTTGAGTTCGTACAAAGCTTTCTGCATCAAAGAGCGATAATCCTTTGGTTGCTGATTCATCATTGTTTACCTCGCTCAATTTCCATTAATTCTTGAGCCAGTAAATCGGCAACTTCATCTTCAGAAAGTTCTGTTAATTCTGCTTCAACTGGCTGTTCTATTTGATGATTTTCTAAATTGATTTGTTCAATTAAATAATCTAATAAAGCATTTAAAGTTGGTCGGTCGAATATTATAGTTGAAGGTAGGAAAATTTTCAAACTTTTTTGCAAACGGTTTTTTAATTCTACCGAAGTTAAAGAATCCATTCCTAAATCAAAAAAGCCTTTTTCTGCATCAATTTCATCTGGAGAGAAACCAAGAATTTGGGAAATTTGAGTCCGTAAATGCATTTCTAAAAGATGACGACGTTCTGATGGTTTAGCATTTTGTAGAGACGTTATATATAACGTTTCCACATTTTGCATTTCTACATTTTGGGAAGAAGATATAAAATCATTAAAGAATGGTGAACTAATATTTTGTTGTAAAAACTGTGACCAATTTATTGGTAGTACACCAACTTGAGGAACATCAAATTGTAATAAATTAGCAAATAAATCGATACCATCTTGTGGTGCGATCGCGCTGATTCCTCTCATCTGTATTTGTTTGTCAGCATTGCGTTCAGCGGCTGCACCCACATTTGACCAAGTTCCCCAATTGATACTCAATGCCGGTTTACCGATACTGTGACGATAATGAGCTAATGCATCCAAAAATACATTTGCAGCTACGTGATTAACTTGTCCAGGAGAACCAAATAAAGCTGTTGCAGAAGAGAACAAGATGAAAAAGTCTAAAGGACAATCTTGAGTTAAATTGTGAAGATTCCAAGCACCGATAACTTTGGGATGAACGACATTAGTAAACTGTTCCCAACTCATAGAATTTAAAATACCATCATCCAACACACCAGCAGCATGAATTACACCCCGTAAAGGTGGAAAAGAAGATTTAATTGTTGATATTAATTCTGTAATTTGTTGTTGATTAGTAACATCAACTTGAGCAACCATTACTTCAGCACCAGCTTGTTTTAAAGATTGAATTTTTTGCTGAATTTTACTATCAGCTTGACGACGACTGACTAAAACTAAATTTTTCGCTCCTTGTTTAACTAACCATTCGGCAAATAATAAACCCAATCCACCTAATCCACCTGTTATCAGGTAAGTAGCGTCTGGTTGAGGGGATGGGGAAGTTGCAACCTCACCCCAATAAAGCTGCGCTTCATCTCCCCTCTCCTTACTAAGGAGAGGGGTTGGGGGTGAGGTTTGAGAAATTACAACTTTACCAATATGCTTAGACTGCTGCACATAACGGAAAGCGTCAACAGCTTGCTCGAATGGGAAAACGGTATAAGGAAGAGGTTGGAGTTGATTTGCTGCAAATTGCGGTATTAATTCTTGCAGCATTTTTTGGATTAAATTTGGTTGTTGTTGACACAATTCGACTAAATCTATTTGAAAATAAGCTGCATCAGGTTTTATTGCAGAAACACGTTGAGAATTCCAATCTTGGGTTTTACCCATCTCGATAAATCGTCCGTTATTTTTGAGTGTAGATAAACTTTGAGTTAGGAATTCTCCAGATAAAGAATTGAGGATAATATCTACCCCTTCACCATGAGTAAGCTTGATTATTTCTTCTGCAAAATCAAGAGTGCGAGAATTGAAGATATGTTTCACACCCATTGATTGTAAAACTTCCCATTTATTCAAACTTGCTGTTGTAAATACTTCAGCACCAGCTTGTTGAGCAATTTGAATCGCTGCTTGCCCTACACCACCTGCACCTGAGTGTATCAGTACCTTGTCACCTGGGGAAATTTTTGCCAGATGATGCAAACTATAATATGCAGTTAAGAAAGTTACTCCAATTGTGGCAGCTGCTTCGATGGTAAGGTTGTGTGGTTTAATTGTCACCATCAGAGCATTCACAGTCACATACTCGCTGAAACTGTTGTTTGCGATCGCAATTACAATATCACCAATTTTTAAATCCTTAACTTCATCTCCGACTGCAACAATTTCACCTACACATTCACATCCCAAAGCACCAGCATCTCCCGGATACAATCCCAAAGCATTTAAAATATCCCGAAAGTTGACTCCTGTAGCTTTGACATGAATTTCAACTTGATTTTTTGCTGGTTTCTTCCTGATTACAGGTTCAAATTGTAGGTTTTCTAAAGTTCCTTGTTCAGAAATAATTAACTGTTGTGGTTGAGTTTTTGTTTTAATTGTATATCGAGCTAATCTCGCAACATAACGTTTATCACCCCGTAAAGCAACTTGTTGTTCTTTATCTTCAGATAATAATTCAGCTAATAAAGCTTGTGCTTGTAATGGTACAGATATTGTTGAATCTATATCTATATTCTTGAAGCGAAAATCTGTTTCCAGCGCTGCTACTTTACCAATACCCCACAAAGAAGATTGAGTAAATCCAGATATTTTTTGTTTATTGCCAATTAATTGAGCATTTTGTGTCACTAAATAGATTGGAGTATCAACTAAAAGATCCCCCCTAGCCCCCCTTCTCAAGGGGGGTTTAGAATCGCTGCTCATAGCCCCCCTTCTTAAGGGGGGTTGGGGGGATCTAGATAACAAAGCTTGAATCAAATACAAAGCGCTACCACAATTATGTTCTAAATCTCTTTCAAGTAATTCGGAATTCAGATTTTCTCCAGATGTCGTATCCAAACTCCAAAGATGTATAACTCCCTGGAGTTGATAATTTTGTAAATTTTCAATTAATTTATTAAAATCTTGGTAATTAGTCGGACAAATACTAAATTCTTGTTGATTATGTTGTTCATACTTATTACCCGAATCAACCAAAATATATTTTTCACCTTGATTTTCTAGCTGTTTTGCTAACTCTCTACCTACACCACAAGTATCGCTAAAAATTAACCAAGGTTTATTACCATCTTCAAACCTGATTCTGCCAAAACGAGATGAGTTTTTTCTGGCAATAATCACAGCTTGCTGACTCAATAAATCCGAATCTGGACTTATGGATAGTGCTTGTTCAAACCCACAACTTTGTAAAACTTCCTGCCATTTACTAACAGATAATAACGGATATTCCGGACGTAAATCTGTATCAGTAAATCTCCACCAACCCTCAGTTAAACCAAAAATTAAATCCAACCAACGTAAAGGGCGAGTACCTTCCAATAAAACTAATAATCCATTGGCAGCAAGCAACTTTTCTACATTACCTAATGTTTGTCGTATATCTTGAGTAGCGTGTAAAACATTAGCAGCAATAATCATATCAAAAGAATTATTTAACTCATCACCAACTACTTGCTCAATATCCAATAATTCATATTTAACAAAATTATATTGATTAAATTTCTCCCGTGCTTGATTAATAAAAAGAGGAGAAACATCACTAAAAGTATATTCAATACCGCCATTATTAAGATGAGGTAATAAATATGTAGTAGTTCCCCCAGTACCCGCACCAATTTCCAAAATTCGCAATATCTGATTATCAGGTTTCTCAACAATTGATGTACAAACCACTTGCTGGATTAAACCATTCATCAACTTTGCTCCCGGAGAATCTTGATAAAGCTTTGTTGCTGCTGACAAATCCCCCTCCGGAAACAACAACTGTACCCCATCAACATCTCCCCGTAACACCCCAGCCAAACTTGAACCACAACGATGTAGTAAACTTAACTCATTCCTACCAAAAGGATATTTCTCCAATAATCGCCGATATTCAATTTCCGATTGAGAAATTATTAATTTTTTTAAAACTCGTAATTGGTGATTTTCCTTAACTAAAACACCAACCTCCACCAACATTTCCAATAAACGCTCTAACAAACGTTTATGTTGAGGAGCAACTTGTAACCTCCGCTCAACTTCCGAAAGAGAAAAACATTCACCAACAACAAACTCCCAACCCAAAACATTAAACCCTTGCAAAACATAACCAACACTTAAACCATCCAACTCAGTCAAAAACTGCTGATATAAAACCTCAGCGTCCCTTTGTGTATCCCTTTGCGTACCTTTGCGTTTAAATATAACCCGCTCATAAACCTCTTGTGGAGATAACAAATAATCCTCACAACCCAACCTATTAATAATAGATTGTTCGCGCCATTCAATTTGATAAAACCAATCTGCAAAAGACTGTTTTTTATTTATCTTATTTAAAAGAGTTTGCGAATCAACTAACTTTAACTGTAAACCTTCAATTTGAGCAACCAAGCTTCCATCTGATTCCACAATTTCCACATCAGCAGTTATGAACGACGTGTTTTGATTATCATCAATTTTTATATAACTCCAGATAATATTACTTTGAATTCCATAAAACCTAAAACTTTTGATTCCGATAGGTAAATAGGTTTGATTATCTGGTAAAACCGAACCCACAACCTGTAAACTAGCATCTAAAAGTATCGGATGTAATTTATAAGCTGTAGATTCAACAAGCTGAGGTAAACTAATTTTCCCTAAAGCAACTTTTTCTCCTTTCCAAAGTTCCTTAATTACTTGAAAATCCTTACCATAATTAATCCCGTGTTCTTCACAGATTTGATAAAAATTCTCTATATTAATTACTTCATTACATTCAACTTGTTTGCTTTGTAAATCAAATTTCGCTAAATCAGAGGTTGTAGGAAAAATTTTACCACTAACGTGTAATGTCCAAGTTTCGTTTTGAATTTTGGATTGTGAATTATTGATTTTTTGGGTTACGCTATCGCTAACCCAACCTACACCATTATCATTTTTTTGATGATTTTTTTGTAAACTAAAAATTTCAAATTTATATTCTTGATTCTTATTGTTCGATTTATCAACAAGTGTCAAAATTAACTGCACTGTTGTAGAAACTTTCTCAGCTAAAACTAAAGCTTGATGAATTTCTACATCACTTAATAATATATTTGTTTTACATACTTCAGCAGCCGCTGCTAATACCATTTCCAAGTAACCTGCTGCTGGCATAATTACCTGAGTAAATACTTGATGATGTTGTAAATAAGCAGGACTATCTTGACTTATTTGATTTTCAAAATGAATTGTTTCTAAATTAGCAATATCAATTTTTTGTCCTAATAGTGGATGTAAATTTTTACTAGTTATTTGTTGATGATTTTTATCTTGAGGAACTTCAATCCAATAACGCTGACGTTGAAAGGGATAAGTAGGTAATAAAACCCGATTTCGATGATAATCTTGGTCAAATCCACGCCAATCAACTTTAACTCCATTCACATACATCTGAGCCAAACTTGATAGCATCACTTGCCAATCAGAATTATTCTTATCATCTGCTAAACTTGGCAACCATAATATTTCTGATGATGATATTTTTGCAGCATTTATTCCTATTCCTACACAAATATCAACATCATTATCTTTAATAGTTTCTATAATTTGATCAAGATTTACGTTTACTGATTGCAAAATATCCTGACACCAATATGAAGCATCTGCAATTTCTGAGCCAATTAATTTACCACTAACTCCCGAAATTATCTCAATTTGGGGAAGATGATAATTAATTGAATTTGCTACTTTTTCAAACTCATCTTTAGTAGAAGCGACTACTAACTTTAATGCATCTTCTAAACTAAAAACGGACGCAACTACAGCTGCAACATATTCACCAATTCCATCTCCCATTACTATATCTGGATGTATTCCCCAAGATATCCATAATTGATATAAAGCATATAAGTAAGCGAATAAACTGGTTTTAGTAATTAGAATAGAATTTTGATTGCTTGTTTCCTGCGAAGAGTAAACAATACTTAGTAAATCTACATTTAGTAATGGTTTTAGTATTTCGTTGCATTTATCTAAAGCTTGTTGAAAACTTGGTTGAGTTTGATATAACTCCCAACCTGTAATGTATTGATTATTTTCTCCGGTGAAGAAAAAGGCGATTTTTGGGCGTTTATTAGATATTACACCTTGAAATAACCTCACCCCCATCCCCTCTCCTTGGTAAGGAGAGGGGTGCCGTAGGCG
>JBHJOU010000635.1:0-19139 GCA_050329355.1 Rivularia sp. (in: cyanobacteria) | reverse complement strand
ATTAGCAAATAAAATATATAAAGTTTTTGTAAATATTACATGAAAACAATTTTATCTTAAGCTGCATTCATTATTTAAGTTGTGCTTGGCTATTTTTTATCTAATTTTGTCTTATTTTTATGATGTTTAATTATTTGATGATTTCCTCAAAAATTAAACAATTCATTGGTATACAATATTTCAAAATTATTTAAAATTAACTTTTTTAAGTATTTAGTTTAATATCTTACTCTTGTTTTAACTGGGAATAATTTATATTTTTAATTCATGAAAATAAAGATTCCGATTGATTAAAATTTGCAATTAAATTTACTCAAAATATTTGAATTTATTCTCATTCATAGCCTTTTCAAAAAGAATGACAACAGTGTATTTACGACAAAAAAATATCATCATCATCAAATTAAGTAGACTCACGGTAATCATTTAAGATATTCAAAAATCACCTTTGACTACTTACTTTATGGTAATTATTTTAGCCTAGATAAAATTGGCAAGTAAAGTCATTAAATTTATCAAGTGGGTATTCATAGCATCAGGTAATTATGAGGAAACTACTTATTTAAATGGTTGCAGAACAGATAAATTTCCCAGTTGGTAAAAAAAATTTTCAAACCTGTTTGTCTGAGGTGAATTTGGGGAATGCTTAAGAATAGTAAAGACCTCGAAATAACGGTTAGATGAAATACAGTTTCCAAAAAATATCAAGGTAGCAGTGGTAATGGTAGAGCCTCAAAATAAAATGTTTGCCCCGAAAGATGGTTGGTCAACCCCTGAAAATCAAGAGCAGCAACGTCTTCAAGCCTTATTGAAGCTAGGTTTGCGGCAGCCAGAAACAATCCCGGTTTTTGAAGAAGCCACTCAAACTGCTGCTCACTTTATCGAAGCACCTATTTCGATTCTGGGATTTGTGGATAACGAACGTCATTGGTTCAAGTCAGCAGTGGGTTTATCCCGATTGGGACTGATGAATCAATTAGCGCAAACTCGTCAATTATCACGTCAAGAATCTTTTTGCACTCAGGTAGTAGAAAACGCGCAAATGGTGGTAATTGAAGATACTCGTAAGTTGGATAAAGCGGAACTAGTATCTAGTAAGTTAGTCCAAGACTATGGGATTCGTGCTTATTTAGGAGTACCACTGATTGATGCAGAAGGTAATTGTTTGGGTGCGTTGGCTGTGATGGATTTAATTCCCCGGAATTTCACAACTCGCGACATTGAGTTTTTACAAATCATTGCTCGTTGGAGCATGAGTGAATTTGAACGCAATCGATTACTGCAAGCACCTCCACTCAGAAATAGTTCTTCTAGAACAAATCACAACCTCCAAGAGTCCAATACCTCGGAAATCAAAATTACTGCACCAGCTTTTCAAGACTCGGTTTTTACCAGTCAATTGAAATTGCAGCTTTTAGGACAATTAACAATGGAATTACGTACCCCCTTAACATCAGTGCTGGGTATGGCTAGTGTTTTGGGACGGGAAATTTATGGTCCTTTGACAACTAAGCAAAGAGAATATCTCGAAATTATTCAACATAGTGGTAGATATTTGCTTTCCTTAGTAAATGAAATTTCTGAGTTGGGAGCAATGGATGATACAAATACCGAACTAAATCTCACTCCCGTGGATATTGAAATGCTCTGTCAACAAGCTATCAATACTTTAGAAGAAGCAGCAGCCCGTCGCGAGCAAGATATTCGTCTATCTATAGAACCCGGACGAAATCGCATTTTGCCATTAGATAAAGATAAAGTGCGGCAAATTTTGTATCACCTGATTTTTAGCGTGATTCAGCTTTCGGCAACAGGTAGTGTGGTGAGGATTCATGTTTCTTACAAAGAAGATGCGCTAAATCTGACGATTTGGGTTTCTCATCCTTGGTTGGGAGAAGGAATAACCGAAGTAGATCCCTATTTCCGTCTTTCTGAGATATCTTCGATGGAACTCGCATCCGATATCACCTCAGCTTTCAAAACTAATTTAGGAAATCCCGAAAAAGTCATCAGTTTACCGAGTCGCAGCGATATTTTTCCCACAAGCGAGAATATTTCTTCGAGTGGAACTGCTGTTGATGCATCCGAAGTTGAAAGTCGATCACAATCTGGTGGGGTGTCTCGCGAAACCCTAGGCTTATTACTTAGCTGTCAGTTAGCAGAATTACACGGTGGCGGAATTACAATTCAAGGTTCAACAGAATCAGGATACCGCTATGTGCTTTGTTTACCGATAGAGGCGGGCAGTGCTGAAGCTGTGGCAGATGTATAAAAATGACTATACATTCTGGAGTTTAACTTTTGGCATTGGTTGCTTGATCAACAATTTCTAATTAGTATCGACGGGAAAATTTTCGGATTATGGGTAATTTGTGATGAGTGATCGGTAAGCGGTAATAGTTAAGCAAAAAAAACTATACAAAACTATTACCCCATAAGCAATATTGGCAAGATTGACAATTAATTTTCTCAAATGCAATCTACCTTGTTACCTTTTTTGGACTAAGCACATTATTATTAGTCCAGGTTTTCGCTCGATGCTAATTAAATAAGGCTTTCCTTGTATGGATTTCTTTTGGCAACAATTAACTTTATCTTCCCTTCCCCTAAAACAATACATTACTACTAGCTATCTACATCGTCTTGTAGTGGGGCTTTTAAGCGAATGGCGACAAACTAGTATTTTACTCAAATGGGGTGACGCGATCGCAGTTGTGTTATTAAGCCTTGTATATATTCTGGCTCCTTTTGTTTCTAACGGATTAATTGGTTTACTACTTGTAGCTTGTGTCGGATTTTGGTTTCTGCTAACTTTAGCGGATGAACCTGCACCTGTTAACGCTACGGGGATGACACCGATACATTTACTAATTTTCCTTTACTGGGGAATTGCGACTGTCGCAACATCACTATCACCAGTTAAAAAAGCGGCATTTACAGGCTGGACAAAACTAACTTTATATTTACTGCTGTTTGCTCTTTGTGCTAGATTGCTCAAATCTGCTCGCATTCGTTCTTGGTTAATTACCGTTTATCTACATATATCTTTAATTGTCAGCGTCAACGGTTTGCGACAGTGGTTTTTTGGTGCTAAAGCTTTAGCAACTTGGGTAGATCCAACATCACCTTTATCTAAAACTACAAGGGTATATAGCTATTTAGGTAATCCGAATTTACTTGCTGGCTATCTGATTCCGGCGGTAATTTTAAGTTTTATCGCCATTTTCGCATGGCGTAGCGGTTTTACTAAAGCTTTAGCACTTACCATGTTTATTGTCAATGGTGCTTGTTTAGTTTTAACTTTTAGTCGTGGTGGTTGGATTGGTTTAGTTGTATCATTTTTAGTATTATTCGTATTATTACTGTATTGGTGGAGTATCTATATGCCTGCTTTTTGGCGTACTTGGTCGATGCCAATTCTTTTAGGAAGTTTAACAACGGTATTTGTTCTGGCAATATTATTTGTCCCACCAGTAAGGGAAAGAGTTTTAAGTATTTTTGCTGGTAGAGGTGATAGCAGTAATAACTTCCGCATTAATGTTTGGATGGCTGTGATTGAAATGATTAAAGACCATCCACTCATCGGTATTGGTCCAGGTAACAATGCATTTAATCAAGTTTATCCCCTTTATCAACGTCCTAATTTTACCGCTTTGAGTGCTTATTCGATTTTTCTAGAAGTTGCCGTTGAAACTGGTTTAATCGGTTTTGTTTGTTTTATTTGGTTGTTAATTGTGACGTTTAACTCTGGTTTCATACAGTTACGACGGTTGATGTTGGAACGAAATGCACAAGGTTTGTGGTTAATTGCAGGAATTGCGGCTTTAGTGGGTATGCTCGGTCAGGGTTTTGTTGATACTGTATGGTATCGTCCCCAGATAAATACCTTATGGTGGTTAATGGTTGGTTTAATTGCTAGTTACTGGAAACCATTACCTCAAAATCAAGCAAATCACCTAAATTCATCGTCTTCTCAAGCAAACGCAAATGCAAATTAACAATATTTAATTAAATAACTAAAATTTTGGAGACGTAAAACTTTACGTCTCTACTCCACCAGATGATGCTCCATTGCAAAACGTACCAGTTCAGCTCGGTTACTAGTATCGGTTTTTCTTAACAAGCTACTAACGTATTTTTCCACAGTTCGAGGACTCAGATGAAGGCGATCGCCAATTTCAGCATTAGAAAGTCCATGGGTTAAAAGTTCTAATACTTCTTGCTCCCTATTTGTCAGAGATTCATATAATTTAGTTGTTTCACCATCCGAAAAACCTCTTTCATTGGTACGCTCTGCTTTTTTGAGATTTTCTTGTAAGGATAATTGATACTCAGATTGAATAATTCGACTTCGTTGTAAAAGATTATTAATCGCAGCTGCTAACTCTTCAAGTTCAAAAGGCTTGGGTAAATATAAATCACACCCCGATTGATAACCCAAAATTCTTTCTTGTGTCTGGGTTCTTGCTGTTAACAAAATTACAGGTAATAAACGAAATTCCACTTTTTGCCGCACGCGACGCACTAGTTCATACCCGTTCATTTGCGGCATAATAATATCGGTAACAATCAAGTCTGGATGATGTTTATTCACCATCATCAAACCTTGTTGACCATCGTTTGCTGTCATTACTTTGTAGCCAGATAGTTCTAGATAATCACTAATAGACAAACGAGTACCCAAATCATCATCCACTACAAGGATTTTAAAGGGCATAGATTTTACACCCCACAAGCATTTTTTAACTTTATTTCTTGATTTAATTGAGTACTATCGATAAATATTACCTCCGCGAGCAGTACTCTTACGTTCCATACTATGACAGCATTATCTCAGATTCATTTTTTGGTTTACTGAATTTATTAAAAAAATATTAAATCATTGAAATAAATTTTATATTAATTTTGTGTGAAGAAATATTACTTTTATTGGCAAAAAAAATCATCCCTTCGCTTCGTAAACTATAGAAGTGGGGTTTTTGGGTTTAAATATCTTTAAAAGAAGATAACCGTTGTCAAAACCTGACTTTCACCGAATATATTCTCAAGCAAAGGTAATTTAGATATCTACACAAAAAAACACATTACCTCAAAGTCACTCCAGGTAACATAAAGGTTGGTATTTGTTCACCGAGCAATGTTTAATCGGCAGTTAATTAAAGTCTTTTTATCGTAACCTGATTAATATCGCCCCTTTTAAAAGAGTTTAGAACGGTCACGATTCATGGCTTATTCCTGGTTTAAAGCATTTCATCTTGTCGGTATTGTAGTTTGGTTTGCTGGGTTGTTTTATCTAGTACGTTTGTTTATATATCATGTAGAAGCCGAACAGGAAGCGGAACCCGCACGCACGATATTGAAAAATCAATATCAAATTATGGAGAAACGCCTCTACAGCATTATTACCACACCAGGAATGTTAGTAACCATCGCAATGGCGATCGGTTTATTATCAACGGAACCGGAAGTACTAAAACAGCCTTGGTTGCACGTCAAACTTGCTTTTGTGGTGTTGTTAATTGGCTATCATCACTACTGCAAGCGTTTAATGAAACAACTAGCAGCAAACGAATGTAAATGGGGTAGTCAGCAGCTACGGGCTTTGAATGAAGCACCTACAATCATGTTAATTGTAATTGTGTTGTTAGCAGTATTTAAAAATAATCTGCCTACCGATATTACGGCTTGGGGGATTTTTGGGTTAATTATTGCAACGGCTGTAACTATTCAGCTTTACGCTAAAAAACGTCGTCAAGATAAGGAAAAGTTGTCGGCAGAAATTTCTCAAGTTCCCCAACAGCAAGCCTAGACGGTTGTGGATTTTGGATACTTCGGCAAGTCTTACACAAGTTTTGGATTTTGGATTGCTTGTTACCATCAAGAGCATGGTAATGCAGTATAGAAGGCTCTTAACTAGTATTCTTTTTCATTAGTTTTGAGGGGTAACTCCCGGTTCGTAGTACCGCTTGGGCGCTTCATCCACCAGGAATCTGGAAGAGTTAAAATACCTCTTCGTAGGTTGGGTTAAGCGAAGCGCAACCCAACGCGGGTGTTGGGCTTCACTATGTTCAGCCCAACCTACAATATTACATTGATTACTCATTTATCAGTTATCAATAATCAATTGTCCATCGGTAAATCGCGGTGTATCATACTGATTTGTAGTTGACTCAATAAACTGTGTTTATGGATAGTCATACATTATTTCATAACCGAGTTGCTGTACTAGCTACCATGCATCGCAAGGAGAGAGTTATCGCTCCCCTATTAAAGAAAGAGTTGGGCATTCAGGTAACAGTACCGCAAAACTTTAATACTGACAGATTTGGCTCTTTTACAAGAGAAATAGAGCGTTCTGGTAGTCAAATAGAAGCAGCAAGATTGAAAGTAGAAAAAGTGCTTTTATTAACTGGTGAAAGTTTGGGAATTGCTAGCGAAGGTAGTTTTGCTCCTCACCCTGATTTTCCTTATATTTCATGCAATCGAGAAGTGATTATTTTTATTGATCGAGAAAATAATTTAGAAATTATCGGGGAAGAATTATCTACAGATACTAATTATAATCATGCAAAAATTACAGACATCAAACAAGCATTTGAATTTGCCGAAAAAGTCGGTTTTCCTGAACATGGTTTGATTATCATGTTGAACGAGAATCCGCAAAATATTGAGGAAATAATTAAAGGCATCACTACAGAAAAAGCATTAATTGAAGCGATAAATCATACTTTGACAAAATCGCCAACTGGTACAGTACATATCGAAACTGATATGCGAGCGATGTACAATCCCACACGAATGAAAAATATTGAAAAAGCAACTCATAACCTGTTAAAAAAAATTAATTGTCTGTGTCCAAAATGTTCAACACCAGGTTTTGATATTATTAAACGTATTCCTGGATTACCTTGTGAATGGTGCAATAGTCCCACAAATTTAACTAAAACCGCAATTTATAAATGTAAAAAATGTGGGTTTATTAAAGAAAAACCATTTCCTGATGGTAAACAGTTTGCAGATCCGTCTCAATGTATGTATTGCAATCCTTAAACAAAAATAAAAGCCCTCTTACCCTTTTAAGGAAAGAGAACTTTAGAATCAGTGTGAGGTGAGGAATGTTTAGTACTGTCTATAAATAATTATAATTACTGAGTATAAAGTATTTGCTACTAAAGTATAAAAATTACGTGTTGATTTAATGTGATTTAGGGAACAAACAAATTCAGAGCATTTTGTCAAGAAACTGTTGAAGGCGATCGCACTGTGGATGAGTGAAAAAATCTACGGGTGTAGCATCTTCGGCTAAAGTTCCTTGCCAGAGGAAGATGATTCGACTAGCTAAAAGTATATTTACTGGTTGTTACTCACAATTCCCCAAAGTACCCGTTGGTGTACCCGCTTCATCTACGGAATCTTTAACTATCACCTTGATGTCTATGACAGAAAAGAATGATATGGAGAGATTCATGCTTCAAAGTTCAGTTCAAATTAAACAACCTACCTTAAAATTTGGTGCGACTGGAGATTCAGTCAAACAATTGCAAAAATTCTTAATCAAGAGAGTACCCGACGTTCAAAGTCTGGTAATTGATGGTGTATTCGGCGAAATTACTTTATTAGCAGTCGAAATATTTCAATATCGCACATTTTTAAAGCAAGATGGTATTGTTGGAGTCGTTACCTGGGAAGCACTTTACATCGGCCAGCGTCCCGATTTACCTTTGTTATATCGCGGTAGTCACTGCGATGATGTTGCTAAAGTTCAAAGGGTTCTCAAATTTTCTCCGTTTATTCGGGATACTTTAGGCTTTGACGGTTACTACTTTGACAAAATTGATGGTGTATTTGGGTATCAAACTCAAGCAGCAGTTAAATCTTTTCAAAACGATAAACAATTAGTAGTAGATGGAGTGATTGGCTCTCAAACCTGGGATTATCTAATGGAACTTGCAGCTTTGATTAGTCACTTTGGTTTATAGTTTTTGGCTTTACCACAACAAAGAAAAGCAAACGAGCAGATGTTTCTTTTCTGCTAAGCTTGCTTAGCTAAGCAGCAAAATGCTCTCATACCATTTTTATATGAAGCTGCAAAAAAAATACACCCCGTCAGGGTTAAGAAGTCGGGTAACTTTCACGAAACCCGACTTCTATTTAAATAATTAATATATAATTCAAAAGGCTTTGTTGCATAATTCGATATAAAATCCAAAATCTAAAACTTGTGTAAGACTTGCCGAAGTATCCAAAATCCAAAATCTAAAACTCCTGTGTGGACTTCCCTACACGCAAGCGTACATCGTACTATACGTTCGCGATATCTGTTGAAGCGTAATCAAAGATTATTAATTGCAGTTTCCGGCGGACAAGATTCTCTGTGTTTAACTCAGATAATGTTAGATTTACAACCTAAATGGGGTTGGTATCTTGGTATTGTTCATTGTGACCATAAATGGCGCGACGACTCGCAAGCAAACGCTAAATATGTCGAACAACTTGCCGAAAAATGGGGTATACCTTTTTACTTAGAGACAGCTTCCCAACCCTTGAAAAGTGAAGCAGCAGCTAGAAATTGGCGGTATCAAGTTTTCAGTGTGATCGCCTTTGCAAATAATTATCAGTGTATTATTACCGGACACACAGCAACCGATAGAGCGGAAACTTTGCTTTATAATTTGATTCGCGGTAGCGGTGCAGATGGTTTACAAGCTTTAACTTGGCAGCGTCCCCTATTAAATCAGATTATGCTGGTACGTCCGCTTTTAGAAGTAACTCGTACCCAAACAGGTAAATTTTGTCAAGATTTTCAATTACAAATTTGGTTAGATTCCACAAATCTTGATTTGAAATATGCTCGCAATCGTATTCGTCAGGAATTAATACCATATTTACAAGAAAAATTCAACCCAAAAGTCGAGTCAAATTTAGCTCAAACAGCAGAACTTTTACAAGCCGAAGTAGAATATTTAGAGCAAGCAGCCGATGAATTGCGTCAAAAAGCCGTAATTCAAACTGATGAGTTAGAAAATTCTTGTACCCTTTTACGCTTGAATCGTCAAATATTACAAAAAGCCCCATTAGCCTTGCAACGTCGAGCGATACGCCAAATTTTACAACAAATAATGTCCAAAGCTCCGAACTTCGAGCATATTGAAAAATTACTAGCTTTAATTACAGCACCAAACCGCTCCCAAACTGATCCATTTCCCGCAGGTGTTATAGCTGTAGTAGAAGACGAATGGATTTGTTTGAAAAAAAATAATTCAATTAATATTTAATCAGATATAAGTAAAAACTTGGCGTTACGCTGCATTAAAAATTATATAAATCGGGTTTTTAGAACAAGTATCTGTAAAAACCTGATAAATTTGGTCAAAACCCGACTAATCCTTTGATTAAGCCATTAAATTATCGATAAAAGAACGCATCTGGGTAACCCCTTGCTGTTGGGAATCGCCACTTTCGTTTAATTGTGTCAAAGCTTCACTAATAGCTTGTAATTTGTTTCGCAAACCATCCAAGGAATCCTGTATTGGTTGAAGAGTTTCTTCATAAAGATGAACTCTAGCCCAAATTTGAGCATTTGCAGTTTGCAGCGCGGACAAGTTTTCCGCCATTGTCTGCAATTCTTGACGTTTAACATCTTGTTCTTCAGTTTGAGTATCAATTATCTCCCGTGCTGCTTGAATGCTATGACGCATTTGCTCAATTTCAGCTTGTAATTGTTGCAGTTGTTGGGAATACTTTTGTCGTTCTCGTTCAATTTGATTTACTATCGGACTTAAATCTAATTGTTGACTTTGTTGGTTTGCTTGATTTCCTTCTCTATGAGAGAGTAATGTTTGGTGTTGTGTGAGTAATTCCTGACGCTGTACCAAACTACGACGCTGACCGACTAAAGTTTCGTTGAGCATCTGATAACTGTCTTTTTCATCAGATAGTTCTTCTTCTAGTGCAGAACGTTCATCTTGAGAAACTGAGTTGATCTTTTCTTGCAATTCATCTATTGTTTGTTGCTTGTAGTTGAGTTCTTGTTCTTGTTCTTCAACAAAGCTGGAGTCAATATTTAATTTATGCTGCAAATCTTCAACTGTTTGTTTGAGTTCTTCTATAGATAAAGATTCGACAATTTCTGCATCAAAATTGAGACTTAAATTCGACTGAGTAGAATTACTATAATTTTCATTCCACGAGTTAAGCTGCTCGTGTAATCTTTCACGTTCGTGCAATTGCTCTTGTAGCATCTGCAAACATTCTTGTTTGCTTTCAAGAGCCGCCGTATTTGACTTTAACTCTAATGTCTTTTCGTATAAAGAATCTTGAGTTTGCTGCAAAAAACAATTAGCTGCTTGAACTTCCTGTGACAAACGCTCAACTTCTGCCAAATGTTCATTAGCTTCGGCTTTTTGGTTTTCGAGTTGTCGAAAATGAGGATTCAGGATAGATTGGTGAGTTTCGACCATCTCGAATGCATGATCGAGATGTTCGCGAACCTTTAAGGGTTGAGTAATATTACTAGAGAGTTTTTCTAATAAATCACTGATTAACCGAGCTTTTTCCTCATCTAAAACCGCTCCCTGGTTAACTTCAGCACTTACTTCTTCCAAGCGACGCTGTTCACCGCGTAAATGCTCCCAAGCACCCGTAAGTTCTTGACGATTGCGCTCGATTTCTTCCTGTAATCGTTGAATTTCCTGGCGAGAATTTTCAACTTCTTGAAGTTTTGCATCTACCTGTTGCGCTTCTTGTTCAATTTGTTGCACTTGTTCTTCTCGTGCTTCCAAATCCATTTCACGGCGGCTTAATTCCTGTCCTTGAAATGTTAGCGATTCTTTCCACTGGTCTATTTCCTCTTCTTTGACTTTGAATTTTTCCAGTTGACGGGAAAAATTCTGCAAAATCGTTACTAGTGGACGACCAGCTTCTTGCAATCGCTGTACCTGACGAGTTGCATTCAGTTCAGCTAGCACAAGTGCGCCATCATTTAGTTTGCTAGCTTCTTCAGCCGCAATTACTTCCTCGTTTACCGTACTCCAATTCTGGTCTTTTCGTTGACAAGCCAGCAGTTTTAGTTCGGTTTTGGCACCACCACCGAGTAACCCACCCTTTTGTTTTTGTACTTCCGCTAAATACAGCACACCGCAAATCCTTATTGATGTACTTGAATGATGTTTCTTAAAACGATAGATAACGACATTAATGCGTTGTTAATCATTGCATATTGATTTTTATATAATCGACTTCCATCGTATCTGTACATTTTCTACTTATAAAGTGGTCAATGGCTACCGTATTATTACCAACTATCAACAGGATTATTAAGGAATATTTCGTTTCATTTGAATAAAAACACCAATAAATCAGAAACTTGTCTAGGTTGATGGTAATCTTTTTTGCAAATCCTCAATTTTGATTGTTGCTGAGTTATAAATAAAAATCATCTAGTTGGTAAAATTTTTGTCTGAGTGTTTTGATCTTTTTTGCTAATTATTCAAATATTTCTGTTAACTCTGGAAAAAATTGGACACAATGAACAAAGAATGTAAACTGGATAACAAGGAGTGCCTAGTTGCTAAATGCAGGGAAATTTAAGTGAGATTGATGTACGCAGTATCCTGCAATTGATTGAGTTGGGACAGCGAACTGGGTCACTGTTTATTCAAGCTGATGATTCGTGTAACACTAGTAAGTTTGGTTACGGTTATACTGAAGAATCTTTGCCCCGGACTTGGTTTGTTTTTTTCCTCAACGGTCAAATAATCTACTCTCAAGAAGGTAATAGTACTGTATTCCGTCTTCGCGATTACTTACGCTACTACCGAATTAAACTGCAAGGAGAAGAAACACTTTCAACAAAGGATTCTGATCAGTCATTGTCTGCACCTGAATACGGCTATTTATGGAGACTATTGGAGCAAGATATCATTAATCCGATTCAGGCTCGTAGTATTGTAAATGGCTTAGTACATGAAACTCTTTTTGATTTATTGAGTTTGCGTCAAGGCAATTTTATTTTTGAGTCGGATCAACCTTTAGCCCCGCAACTGACTAGTTTGGAAATTGCGCCTCTTGTGAGCAAAATTTTCAAGCAGTTACAGGAGTGGAAGCAGCTATATCCCTATATTCAGTCTCCAGAGCAATGTCCTTTTTTGACTGACATTCACCGTCTACGTTCCTCTTTGGCTTCTTCTACTGTCGAGAAATTACAGCATTGGACTGATGGTAAAACTTCCCTGCGTCAACTCGCTCGCTACCTAAATCGAGATGTTTTGACATTAGCAAAAGCAATATATCCTTATGTACAACAGAGTTTAATACATATAGTATCCCAAGATACCGTGCTATCTTTAACCCATGAACAAGAAATCGTGCAGCACTCCCAGAAAAACCAACAAGCCATAGTATGCATTGATGATACAGCCGCGATTTGCGAAAGTGTCAAGTCTATTTTACAACTACAAGGCTATAATGCAATCGCCTTTACTAATCCCTTAGAGGCACTCAATTGCGTTTTTCAACTACAGCCGCATTTGATTTTATGCGATATTGTCATGCCCGGTTTGGATGGTTACGAACTTTGTGCAATGCTGCGACACTCTAGCGCATTCCGACTCGTTCCGATTATCATGCTTAGCGGCACAAGTAGCTATATCGATCGAGTTCGAGCAAAGATGGTAGGGGCTACAGACTATTTGACAAAGCCCTTCGAGCAAACCGAATTGCTATTGTTAATTAGAAAATATCTGGTTCGAGCCGGAAGTGCGATCGCCAACGTCGGAGAAAGCAGCACTTGTTGATTCAAGTAAAGATAGAGTAAAAATATTATCACGAACTGGAAATTAAGCTAATTATCAAAATACTTACTAGAACAGTGAATAAATAATTTTTTTAATACAGCATAATTCGGGGAGACTAGGGAATGTTCCTAATAAAGGGACATCTACATCGGGAGGTAATGAGACATTTATGAGTACAGTTCTGATCGTGGAAGATAGTATTGCACAAAGGGAGATGATTACAGACCTGCTGAGGGCGAGTGGTTTGTCAGTCACTCACGCTTCGGACGGACTAGAGGCACTACAGACAATTCAAAGTATTTGTCCCGATTTAGTAGTGTTAGATATCGTCATGCCCCGGATGAATGGCTATGAAGTTTGTCGCCGGTTGAAGTCCGATCCGAAAACTCAAAATGTGCCGGTTGTCATGTGTTCCTCTAAAGGCGAAGAATTCGACCGTTACTGGGGAATGAAACAAGGGGCGGATGCTTATATTGCCAAACCTTTTCAACCAACGGAATTGGTAGGAACTGTCAAACAACTGCTGCGAGGATAAGGATTAAAGCGATATGGATCACAAACCGGATTTTTTAGGAGGTGTCGGACAAGATCAGCTCCGTCCTGAATTAAATGTCGAAAGTAAGGACGGGGAATTACATTTACGGTTTTTCATTTTCTCGCATCAGGAGTTTGCACTACCAGCAACTGGTATCCGGGAGGTAATTCAATTAAGTCCTGACAGAATGACTCCGATTCCTAATGTTTCACCTTTACTTTTGGGTACTCTAAATTTAAGAGGTCGCGTGATTTGGGTAGCTGACTTAGGTCAGTTTCTTGGAGAAACAACTCCATTGAATACCGATAGGGCAGAAATTTCAGTGATTGCGATCGAAGAACAAGACACGATAGTAGGTTTGGCCGTTGAAGAAATCGGAGGTATGGACTGGCTTGATGTACAGCATCTAAGAGTGCCTACCAACGTGCCGGATACCATGGCTCCTTTTCTAAAAGGAGAATGGTTCATAGATACCGAAATTTCTCGGTGTCTACGGTTGCTCGACCAAATGGCAATTTTACGGAGTGCCCGGTGGGCTGGATAACCGAAAGGAGGCAATAAATGGCACCAAGTATAGATTATACACAAATATATCAGCAGGCTTATAAAGCCTACGTACAGAAAGATTATCAACAGGCAGTTCAACTCATTGACCAGGTAGTACAGCATTTGACTGATGACCCAAATACCCATTTACTCAGGGGTCACATATATTATGTTTTACAAAAGTACGATGTTGCACAAGAGGAATATCAGACGGTATTAAATTTAACAGATAACCCAGAAATTGTTGATTTTGCTCGTAATGGTCTGGAAAATATCAATAATTATCAAAGTCAAATCCAACCAGATATCCAAAGTCACGAAGTTGATGATGGAAGTCAAGATATAAATTTATCGGATTTTTTCCCCAAGGAAGAGAAGTCTGTTGATAATTTTTTGGATGACGATGCTAACAGCAATTCGGATAGCGATAACTTTACTTTTTCTGCTTTGAATGAAAATGAAAATGAAGAAGTTACAGAGTTACTCAACGAACCTGCTTTAACTAGTCCATTTGATTTAGGCGATGATAGTCAGGTATTTGATGCAATACCGAATTTACAAGCAGATAATTTGAGTGATAATCCTTTTGCTCAAAATGAAAGTGTAGAAGCAGATGTTAATCAAAACGATGGAGAAATTTCAAAACCCGAACTGGAATTACCTTCTTTTTGGCAACAAGATATAAGGGAAGATATTTCCCAAAATTTTGCTGAAGATTCGACTTTTTTGAATTTAGAACCTGAAACGAATTCCCCAGAAAATCCCTTTGTACAAAGTGAATTACCACCCAGTAACAGTTTACAAGAGGAAGATTTATTTTTCGAGGATAACCCAGTCGAAGATAGTGAAAGTTTTAGCTTACCCAGCAAGTTTTTTGATGATGATTATTCTCAGGTAGAATCACAGGAATTTCCGGAATCTCAAGAAAACTTACAAAATCAGGATGACAGTTTTGATTTAGAAGCATTTGAAGAAGTTTTTGGTACTGAGGATTTTGCAACTAATAATGAAGAAACGAAGAGTGTTATCAAAGCTAGCGAGAATAGCAGCAGCAGTAATAATCGCAATAACATCGAATATTTAGACGAATTTGATGAATTTGATGATTTAGGCAATATTTCAGCTTTCGATTTATCTGTGGGGAATCCGACATTTTCGGATATGCTTCCTCATTCTGGTTCGCTGCAAACTAATGGCAGTTTCAGCAGTAATCACTCACAAAGCTCGACTTCTGCTGGAATTAGTAATGCTAGCTCCGATGATGAATTGGGAGACAGTATAGAAAGCGACAATGCTCCTTTAGAGCAAAGGGATGCAGAACTCTTTAGTATTTCCAATTCCCAAGAAGCAGTTCCAGTTTTTACTCAGAACGATCGCAATAAAATAGAACCGCAAGTTAATGTCGATCAAGGAGTTTTTGCGGTTTTAGAAAATGCTCCATTGGAAACAAAACAATGGTTAACTGCGGGAATGGTGGGGATTATCTCCAGTGTAGTAGTAGCAGTCGTCAGTTTTGGAGCCACAAGTTTCTCTGCTGCCAACCAACGGGAATCTATACGCAATACAGGTTGGGCAATGTCATTAGCAGCAGGAATCGCTGGTTTTGTGACTGCCGGAACAATGGGACATCTGACTATCAAACAAGTTCGTCGTACTACCAAGGATTTACAAACTCAGTTTGATTGTGTACGTAAGGGTAATTTGAACGCACAAGCTACGGTGTATTCTGAAGATGAATTTGGGCAATTAGCTGCCGGTTTTAATGAAATGGCGCGGGTGATTTTTACCACAACCCATGAAGCTACACGCAAGGCTCAGGAGCAGGAAGAAGCGAAAGAAAATTTACAGCGTCAGGTAATTCGTTTGCTTGATGATGTGGAAGGAGCAGCCAGAGGTGATTTGACGGTACAAGCGGAAGTTACAGCTGATGTACTCGGAGCAGTTGCCGATGCTTTTAACTTGACGATTCAAAATCTCCGGGATATTGTCCAACAGGTAAAAGTCGCAGCCAGAGAAGTTACCAAAGGAGCGACAAATTCCGAAACTTTTGCCAGAGCCTTATCTAGTGATGCTTTACGACAAGCGGAAGAATTGGCGGTAACACTCAATTCTGTACAGGTAATGACTGATTCGATTCAAAGGGTAGCCGAAGCCGCCAGAGAAGCCGAAGCAGTAGCTCGCGATGCCAGCGAAATTGCTCTTAAAGGTGGAGAAGCTGTGGAAAATACTGTAGCAGGTATTCTCGAAATTCGAGAAACTGTTGCTGAAACCACTCGAAAAGTCAAGCGATTGGCGGAATCTTCCCAGGAAATTTCTAAAATTGTTGCTTTGATTTCTCAGATTGCTTCGAGAACTAATTTATTAGCTCTCAATGCCAGTATTGAAGCTGCTCGTGCGGGAGAATCGGGACGGGGGTTTGCCATTGTTGCCGATGAAGTTCGTCAGCTTGCTGATAAGTCTGCTAAATCATTAAAGGAAATCGAACAAATTGTCATGCAAATTCAGAGCGAAACCGGCTCTGTAATGACTGCAATGGAAGAAGGTACACAACAAGTAATTAAAGGTACAAAATTGGCTGAAGAAGCTAAACGTTCCTTGGAAAATATCATTCAAGTTGCCAATCGAATTGATATACTAGTACGTTCTATTACTACAGATACTGTGGAACAAACGGAAACATCCCGCGCTGTGGCTCAAGTAATGCAATCGGTAGAATTAACCGCTCAAGAAACTTCTCAAGAAGCCCAAAGAGTTTCCGGAGCCTTACAGCATTTAGTCGGTGTATCCCGCGACTTGATTTCTTCTGTAGAACGTTTCCGAGTCGAAACTGCGGAATCAAGATAATTTTGGATTTTAGATTTTAGATTTTAGATTTCAGGTTATACAAGCAATTTCGCCTATCAATTATCAAATCTAAAAATTAATAAGTAGTCCAAAATCCACCCAGAAAAAATTATTCTTGCAACTTGATTAAAGATAAGAATAATCCAAAATCCAAAATCCAAAATCCAAAATTGATTATGCTACCGGAACAACAACAACGCATTTTAGGATACTTTATTGAAGAAGCAACAGACCACCTGAATACTATTGAGCAGGGGTTGTTAAATCTCCAGAGTACTCTTAATGACCCGGATTTAATTAACGAAGTTTTCCGGGCTGCTCACTCGATTAAAGGAGGAGCAGCAATGCTTGGTTTGAGTAGCATTCAGCGTACTTCTCACCGTCTTGAAGACTGTTTCAAGGTTCTTAAGGATAGTCCGGTTAAAATCGATCAAAAGCTGGAATCTTTGTTTCTTGGGGTTTCTGATACTCTAAAAGTGCTATTAGAGCATTTGAGCGGACCTTTTGGTTTGACGGAGGAAACTGCAAATACTTTAATGGCTGAAGCTGAACCTGTATTTACTTGGCTCCACGAACATTTAGAAAAGCTGGTGCAACAGTCTACTGCTGAAAATGGGGTTGTTGCCGACACTGAGAATAATAAAGGACAACAAAACCTAGAAAATACCGCAGTATCTACTAGCAATAATTATCGTGAACTGCAAGCAGAAGTATTGAATAAACTGCGGCAGATGTTGCAATTATTTAAACAGCCAGCCACCACTGAAAATCGGCATAAGCTGCGGGAATGTACTGATTATTTAGCAGAATTAGGAAATAAATTTAACTTGTCTGCTTGGAGTCATTTGTGTCGTTCGGTGACAAGGGCGATCGCAACTGAAGAAAATACTTATTTAACTTTAGCGAAAATTGCGATTACTGAGATTAAACAAGCGTTGGAGTTAGTTTTAGCAAATCGGGAAAATCAAATTGTCATTAGCGAGCAATTAGAAGCATTAATTCCGGCTGCTGAAGTGGAATTATTGGATATCAGCAATTTAGAGTTTGATCAACCCGACACGGAATTACTCGTAAACCCACAAGCAGATAATTATCCGGAAGTTGCTATTGTGGAGGATTTGTATTTAACAGATCAGAATAATCAAGCCGATAGCGTTGAAGCAGAAGACAATATTAACAGTTTGTTTGAGTTATCTGACCAATTGGATGATAATGTTGATGATAGTGTCGATCGCGATGCACCGACAGTAATTCATGAATTAAATATTCACGGTCCGGAAGTAGGAGTATCTGAATTAAATACTCTGGCTGATTTGTTTGAAGGAGAGTCTTCCGAACTTGATGAAAATTGGCAACAAGAGAAAATAATTGATGCAAAAGCCGATAAGTCCCGAAAAGGCGATCGCGATGTAGAAGCCAATATTGATCAAGCTAAAGATACCGATAGCGAATTTGCTGATTTTCTCTCGTTTGAACAGGAAAGTTCTCCAGATAACCCAACAACTGCGAAAGAAGAAATGACAATAGTGCAGTTGTTTGGTGAAGATTTTTCAGAACTAGATTTAGAAGATTTTAAAAATACTGGTAGTAAAGAGTTTGCGGGTGATGATTTATTTGCAAATGATGGTGAACAAGAAATTAATGATTTGCTCGAACTTAGTTTCGATAATAATAATGATTACAATACTGGTGAAGATGAATTAAATTTGCTTTTTGATCAATCTACTGAGCAAACTGTTAATTTTGACGATTTATTTACAGAAGCTGCGATGGATGAAATACCAGATGTTATAGCACAAGAGGAAATATTTGATTTACCAAGCTTTGAAGAAGTCGGTTTAAATACTTTATTTGGTGAATTTGAAAAACCAAAAGAAGAAGATTATGGTGATTTATTCGATGATTCTTCAACCGAAGTAATAGAAAACTTGGGTAATATCTGGGAAAAAACTGAAATTATACCTCATGAAGATGTCGCAAAAATATTAGAAGAAAGTTTGTTCGAAGCTAGTAATTATCAGGTATCTGAAATTGTAAGCGTAGATTTTGAATTAGAATCTTTAGAAGATAATTCTAAGGATTCCACATTTTCACCGGATGGTGTAGATGATTTATTGGAATCAACTTTGAGTGCTAAAAATGCTGATGATGATAATTTATTTGCAACTGGGGAACAAGATAATTTAAGTTTAATCGAAGTAGATAACCAAAATGTTCAACAATCATCTGCTGTGGAAGATTATTTCCTTGCAACTTTCTCAGAACAAGATAATTTAAATTTACTTGAAGTCGATGATAATGATGTTGAGCAATTAGCTGTCGAAGAAGATTTACTCGCAGAAGATTTAATAGAAGAAGATTTATTTACAAGTTTCTCAGAACAAGATAATTTAAATTTACTTGAAGTCGATAATGATATA
>JBHJOU010000607.1:0-10610 GCA_050329355.1 Rivularia sp. (in: cyanobacteria) | reverse complement strand
GTTGAGTTTTTTTCTTTCAGGAAAAGTGAGAATTGAACGCCACGGTTTAACAGATGAAACTGACGAATCAGTGGGAAAATATTATTCAGAATGTAACTGCGATATCAAAGAAACTGAATGGTGGAAAGCCGGTGAGAAGTATTCACAAATTTATCTAGATATCGAACCCCAGAAATTTTTTCAAACTTTTGCCCAAGAAGATTTAGAACAAATACCAATTTACCTGCGCCAAGCTTTAATCGGTGGTAAGTTACAACCTGATTACCACCAAGGAAAAATAACACGGCAAATGCGGCAAGTGTTAAATGAAATTTTACAGTGTCCCCATACAGGTTTAATGAAACAGATGTACTTGGAAAGTAAGGCGTTAGAATTGATCATGCATCATTTCCAGCAATTCCAGGAACAGGAAGTTGATGATTGTAGCTTGAGTGCAAAGAATTTGAGTGATGTCGAGAGGATTTATCAAGCAAGGGAAATTTTGCTGAGTAATTTAGAGAATCCACCGAGTTTGATGGAGTTAGCACGACAAGTAGGGTTAAATGACTTTAAATTGAAGCGTGGGTTTCGTGAAGTTTTCGGCACATCTGCATTTAAATATTTACACGACTATCGATTGGAAAAAGCTAGACAACTTTTAGTATCAGGAGAAAGGAAGGTGGAGGAAGTGGCATTTGAGGTAGGTTTTGATAGCCGCAGTTACTTTGCTTTAGCTTTCCGCAATAAGTTCGGTTTAAATCCTAAACATTTTCAGCATTGCCAAAAATCCGTCTAGCGTTCAAAAAAAAAATCCGTCTAACGTTCAAATTAAAAATACGAATCCCTTATTATACATACACGGCTGGTTTAGTTAGGACAATTTCTTAATAGTGTCAAGTGGTGTGAGGGAGTGTAGGAAAATAAATGAAGTTAGATAAATTGTTTCAAAGTCTATTGCTGACGTGTACAGTTGTGGTTTTGATTTATTTGATGATAATGCAGGGCTGGTTTTTGGTATAACAACTGCTGCAACGGCAACGCAGCCACCGCAGCTACCCGAAACACCACAAGCTCAAGACAAGCCAGCAATTGAGACACCGCAAGAGCAACCAGCAGCACAGCAGGATGAGCCGATTGAGTTGGTGGGTGTGCCAGCCCTTGGATCTGTACTTTTTAATCCTAATGGGAAAATATCACCTAACCGCAACTATAACGAGTCTAACGCCATTCAACAAGTGAATCTTGGTCGAATTGGATATAAATTAGAGCATCAGTTCAGTGATACATGGTCACTACGTAATGCGTTTTTTGCATCATTTTTTGACTTAGATGTATCCAATCTTGCTGTGCCAACTGGTCTACAGCCTGACAATCGAACCTTAAATCGTCGATTACTGAACACAACACGCGATAATACTTCTTACGTACTTGCATCGGATGTAACTGGGAAATTTTCAACTGGATCAATTGAACACCAGTTGACAATTGGATTTGATTTTAACGATTTCTACAATAGAGATACTGTCACTGCAATAGCTAGCTCACCGATTGATATATTCAACCCTGTTTTTGGACGGCCGATTGATTCTACTCCTGCCTTGGAGTTTGATGGTGGTACTAACAGAACAGCATTAGGAATCTATGCTCAAGATCAGATTACAATAGCGGAAAATTTGAAGCTATTACTAGGTATACGTTTTGATACGTTTAATCAGACAGTAGAGAATCGACTTGGTGGCACGGAACAAAATCAATCAGAAAATGCCTTTAGTCCTCGTGTTGGCATTGTTTATCAACCCATTCCACCGATTTCCCTTTATGCCAGCTACAGCCAATCTTTTTCTCCTGTTGATGGGCGCAGTTTTGAAAACGCACAATTTCAACCAGAAAGAGGTACACAATATGAAGTTGGGGTAAAAGCAGATTTAAGTGACAGATTATCTGCAACACTTGCATTTTACGATCTGCTCCTCTCCAATGTTTTAACCGACGATCCAGTCAATCCTAACTTTTCTGTTCAAACAGGCAAACAACGTAGCAGAGGGATAGAGATGAATCTGTCAGGTGAAATCTTACCAGGATGGAATATCATTACTGGCTATGCTTACACTGATGCTCGCATTGAAGAAGATAATGCTCTGCCTATAGGAAATCGACTTGATAACGTGCCAAAACATTCTTTCAATTTGTGGACAACCTATGAGATTCAAGCGGGTAACTTAAAAGGACTGGGTTTTGGCTTAGGGCTTTTTTATGTTGGTGAACGTCAGGGTGATTTGGGAAATTCCTTTGAGATACCTGGCTATTTACGGACAGATGCCGCCATTTTTTACAAACGAGATAATTGGAGAGCAGCGCTCAATGTCAGGAATCTATTCGGGGTAGACTACTTTGAAAGTTCTTTCAATCGAAATCGGCTTTTTGCTGGAGAAGACCTTACAATTCAAGGTACGATTTCTTGGCAATTCTAACAGTCAAGGAAAGAGACGAAGATACATAAGCCGCTTCGTCACTTGGCTATCTTTGGGGGTGATGGGACTTTTGCTTGTCACAGCCTGTACTCCTAAAGATAGCCACAACATTCAAATACCTATTGAATCGGGCATTGCAGAGTGCCATTCGTTTCAGCACGTTATGGGTGAAACTTGTATTCCTACTGCCCCGAAACGTATCATTACATTATCTGCCTTAACTCTCAATAATGCCCTTCTTCTGGGAGTAAAACCCCTTGGCAGCACTTATTTTCTAGACGATCGTAAGTTACTTATCAGCAATGGGATAGAATTTCTGGGACGTTCTCAACCTAATTTAGAGAAGATATCCTTGCTTAAGCCAGATTTGATTTTAGGCTGGGAAAACATTGACAAGAGTGTTTACCCCTTACTTTCAAAAATTGCTCCTACCGTGTTGGGAAAATGGGAAGAACCTCTCGATTGGTCAAAGCACTTTGATTTTGTCGCTCAGGTTTTAGGCAAGGAAAAAGAAGCTAAAGAAGCGTGGCAGAATTACTACAAAAAAATTGAAACCTTGAAAATAGCTTTGGGCATTGACGCGGCTTCTCTAAAGGAGAATGGCTACCAGGGACAAAAAATTTCATTTATCCACATACATTCTGGTAGTCGTGGTGTTGAGAGTGATGTAAAAAACTCGTTTGCTGGTTCTATTCTAGATACTGTTGGTTTACAGCGTCCAACAGTACAGAATATTAATGCTCCCTATGGACAGCTCAGTATTTCTGAAGAGGAACTAGAGAAGGCTGATGGAGACGTGCTATTTGTTTCTATCTTGAGCAATAACGCCGAAAAAGCTTTTGCAAAAATTCAGAAAAACCCCCTTTGGAAACGCCTTAATGCAGTTCAGAAAAATCATGTTTATTTAGTTGATCCCACTACCTGGAATGGTGCAAGTTTACCTGCTGCAAATGCTGTCCTTGATGATCTCTACAAATACCTCGTCAACACACCTTAACCCCCTATGCCTAAATATACATTATTTGTCTGCCAATCCTGCCATCGTTCCTCTGAAAAAAGACCAGATAACCCCCCATTTGATGGCACTATTTTACTTGACCAACTCAACACTTTATGCACCGAAAAATTTCCAGATTATGAAATTGAAATTCAACCAGTAGGCTGCTTATGGGCTTGCAATCATGGCTGTGTTGTCTCCGTCGCTAGTCCAGATAAACCCACTTATCTCTTCATCAATCTTACCCCTAGAGAAAGTGCCTCAGCATTACTAGATTTTATGCAGCTTTATATCAAAAGTGATAAAGGAACCGTAGTTTGGAAACAAATTCCCGAAATCTTACAATCTGCTATTTTCGCCCAAATACCCCCACAAAATAATTCGTAATACTTCGGCTCCTTTCGACTTCGCTCAAGGCAAGTCGCTCAGTACAAGTTCGTAATTACTAAATTGGATTAGAAAACATCTCGCAATTCGGTAATTGTATTTGCCACAACAATGCTACGTAAAATCTCCTGCAACCGATTTAAATCAGAAATTTGGGCTATTTGGGGCATTAATTCTAAGCCTTCACTGCCAAATCTCGCCTCTAAAATTGTTGCGAAAAAATATTAGTACCATTTCTAGTTGATTTAAGGTATACAAACGATTCCTAATCCTGCCATTTGCCGAATATGTTGATCAAACGAAACTATCTCAAAAACCCCCAAGCGTTGAGCCATTACTAACAATGAACAATCTGTATAGCTCCACAACTTATCATCGTAACGACAAAATATTTTCCATGTGGCAATATCATCTGCCTCTGACAACGCAATATATATATGTTCTTCTCGTAACACATGACCAATTTCAATAGATGCTTGTATCGATACCCTGAGCCTCATCCATGTCACAGTTTCATCAAACACCGATCACAGAATTATCCACTGAATATTTGGATGCTCTAAAACATAATTTTTGACTGCAAGATGATGTTTTTCTGACTGAACAAAAAATGCAATTAACGCAGAGGTATCTAATAAAACCTGAGCCATCATAACCCCTGATAGAGAACATCATCAACCTGTTCAGCATAATTAGTTATCTCTGTTACATCTGTATTTTTAGAAACAGTAAAGTGTCCACACAGTTGCCATGTACGAGTTTCCGTAATACTTTTAGATACTAAATTATTTGCCAAATACTGAGTTAATGCCTTGAGTAAAACTGCCTCAATGGGATATCCCGTAGATTTGACCTGACTGACCAATTCGTCAGGAATATCAATTGTTAACTTCGCCATTTTTAATCATTCTCCACGTTATCTGTCCAACTTTTATCTTAATTCACAATTATCATAGCTGTTTTTAATCAATCACAATGACATCTTATTCTATTTCTAAACAACATCCCCTATTACGATTATTACACTACGCCAAAAACTACCGCTCTCAAGTTTGGACTGCCGCAACATTTACCATTCTCAATACCATCTTTGACCTCGCACCAGCCTATTTAATCGGAATAGCAGTAGATATTGTTGCCGAACAAGAAAATTCCATCATTGCCCAATTTGGCATCACTAATATCATTGGACAACTGGCAATTCTCTCATTCTTAACTTTACTTATTTGGACTTTAGAATCACTATCTGAATTTATTTATGACCGTCTGTGGCGCAACCTCGCCCAAACTATGCAACATGAGTTACGTCTTGATGCTTATAGTCATTTACAAGAATTAGAACTCAGCTACTTTGAAGAACGCTCTACAGGCACACTTTTATCAATATTAAACGACGACATCAACCAATTAGAAAGATTTCTTGATTCTGGTGCAGCTAGTATTCTGCGATTTATCACCACAGTATTAGCTGTAGGCGGTTCATTTCTGCTCATCGCCCCTAATGTAGCTTGGTTGGCTATACTACCCACACCCTTTATATTCTGGGGTTCATTAGCATTCCAAAAACGACTCGCACCCCGTTATGCAGATGTCCGCGATAAAGCCGGATTTATTAATAGTCGTTTAGCTAACAATCTCTCAGGAATTGCCACAATTAAAAGCTTTACTGCTGAAAACTATGAACGAGAACGTGTGTTAGTTGAAAGTGAAGCTTATCGTCGCAGTAACCGTAAAGCTATTACAGTATCTGCTGCTTTCTATCCCGCAATTCGTTTTGTAGTCGTCACAGGTTTTATCGCCACGCTGTTTTTTGGTGGGGTTGCAGTGGCTAATAATCAGTTAACTGTAGGAACATACAGTTTCATGGTGTTCATTGTCCAACGATTACTGTGGCCTTTTGCCAGTTTGAGCGAAATTATGGATCAATATCAACGGGCAATGGCTTCTACTCGACGAGTCATGGGATTATTAGATACGCCTATAACTATCCCCACAGGAAACCGTTCTTTACCATCAGTACGCGGTGAAGTGCATCTGGACAATATTACCTTTGCCTACAACGGACGCACTAATGTTCTGCAAAATTTATCATTGCACATTCCCCCTGGTGCAAATATTGGCATTGTCGGTGCAACAGGTTCTGGTAAAAGTACCTTAGTCAAACTACTACTACGCTTTTACGAAATCCAAGGCGGACAAATCCTAGTTGATGGTATCGATATTCGGGAGTTACAACTTGGGGAACTGCGGCGCTGTATCGGTTGGGTGAGTCAGGATGTGTTTTTATTTCACGGTACGGTAGCTGAGAATATTGCTTATGGCAGTTTTGACGCGAGTCACGATGAAATTATTCATGCTGCTAAGTTAGCCCAGGCGCATGAGTTTATCCTGCAACTACCCCAAGGATACGATACTATTGTCGGCGAACGGGGTCAAAAACTTTCTGGTGGACAAAGACAACGAATTGCGATCGCGCGTGCTATTCTCAAAGAACCACCGATTTTAATTTTGGATGAAGCGACTTCGGCGGTAGATAATGAAACGGAAGCAGCGATTCAGAAGTCACTGGCAATGATTACCCAAAATCGGACTACGATAGCCATTGCCCATCGTCTATCTACAATTCGCCACAGTCATTGTATTTATGTCATGGATAATGGTCAAATTGTGGAGCAGGGTAAACATGAGGAATTAATAGAACTTAATGGAATTTATACGAGTTTGTGGAACGTACAGTCTGGAATTCATTAATACTTACTTTTAACTATTTTTGATGATGATTACAAGTTTATCTACAAAATAGGGGATAGGTTTTAACAGTTCGCTACATCCTCACTCAACTCTCACACATGGTGTTTCTCCAAAATTCGGGGGGTCTGCAAATACTGCTAAAGTATTATATTCGGGACTACCTTCTTGATATATTACTCGGAATGTATAGAGTCTTTTTTTACTATTTTTTTCTGTAATTACCGTTAAAAGTGTATTATCAGTATGGGGGAGTCCAGGAATATCAAGTTTTTCGATTCTTCTCAGGTGAATTACACTTGCTGCGGAGTTTTCACAATCTGCTGTGTTAGCGTTTTCTTCTCCAAATTGTACGCACATCGGACCATCAAAATCTAGAGTAACTTGAGATGGGTCATCTAACCAAACTTTTTTGATTGTTTCTTCTGCGGGAATAAAGCTTAAATTTGTACCTTGTTGATACCAAACTTTAATACTCGGAATTGCACCTCCCAAACCCTGAGCTTGACAGGAAAATATTGAACGTAAAACGGCATTATTTGCTAATACAGCACTTGCCATTAATATACTTGTTGCGGAAAAAATTAGAGAACCCACGGAGAGATTAAGTGTTTTCATGGGATTAAGGAAAGTTAATAATAGTTAGGAATTATGAGTTAGGAGTTAGGAGTTGGTAAATAGTTTAAAATGTATAATCATCAACTATAATTTGTGTAGATTTGCAATGCAACATCTTCCAGGATTCAGATTTATTGGAATTAAGTTAAATATTTAATAAAAAATAACTCAAAAAATACGAAGTAGATTTTCAACTTTTAAAAACTTCTAACTCCTCACTCATAACTCCTAACTCCTCACTCCTAACTCCTCACTTCATCAAATCTCCGTTTCTTGATTGACAAATATTTCAACTTCTTTGCCCGGAGGTAAAAACCAAATGTTTGTTTTACGGGACATTTCAGAGATAGCTCGTTGATTACGACGGGTAATTTGTGGAACTACGGTTTTCATTCCGCCTTCTAATACACCGGCTGCTAAACTTGGATTACGGTTGACATTGGTGACAGCTACTGTACCATTTTCTCCGGTGACTACTTCGGATTCGGTACGATTAATTAATTCTGCGGCTTTACTCAGCCCCCCTAAACCAAATAATCCTGCATCCATCAGAGCGGTAGATGAACCGTTATTTGAAAATTGCTTGGCTATTAATGGTTTACCACTTTTACCACGAATCATCAACGTGTCTTGGGGTAGGCTTTTCTGTACGAGTTCACCGTTTTCTCGCATCATAATTTTGACTATTTCTAACTGCATTAAACCGTTTTCAGAAATAGAATCAATTTTGGTTAGTATTTGGCTTCCTATGGGTAATGCGACTGTACCGTCGGAGGCTTTTAAGGGTTGTTTTAAATTCATGACATAAACGTTGTTGTTTTCGCTGTCTTCACGATTTGATTTGGTAGTTTCACCGTAAATAGCTGTAGTTAATATGGCTTTCGCACTGTTCCCTACTGGGATTGTTTGAGGATTTCTTCTGACTGATTTTGTGACTGTGGAGGTTCGTGTTTCCCTGACAGGTTTACTTTGAGTTTCTTTCTCTTTCACATCTCTTTCAATTGCAACTTGTGAGGGTGATGTTCGATTGTTAACAATCTGTTTTTCGTTGAGAGATACCTGTCCGTAACTACCTAATTTTGCTAACCTTGTCCATTCTTGCATCGGATTAGGTTCTGGTGGTGCGATTTCTACTAGGGGTTGTGAAGTTGGTGCGGGCGGTAATATTGGTAATGCTTCCTGTTGCTCTGATGGGGATTTTTTGGGTTGCGATCGAGACAGCATAGCTGAACGTGATATACTTCCACTGTCATTTGTGGATTGCGGGACATTAACAATACGTTCAACTGTGACGATTCTAGGTACCTCAACAATGCGTATTGGTGGTGTTTGAGGTTTGGGACGAATCATCGACATTGATGGGTCACGGGGAATGGTTTGCGGTTGGATTTCGGGGGTTTCTCTAGCTGCTACAGAAGATGTTGATGGTGTGGGTTTAACCATTCTCAGTTTTTGCTGTGCAGATTTTACCGCTTCGAGTTGTTCGGAAAGTGCTAGTTTGGTTTTCAACCCTTCGATTTGTTCTTCTAATTGTTGTTGACGGGGTTTGGTTTCGGGTTGAGGTAAGATTGGGGTAGCGATGGTGTTTTGTGTCGGTTTTGTATCGTTACTCATTAATTGAGATAAAAATCCACCAGCAAACATAACTACAGCTAAAGTTGCAGCACCAACTAAACCTGCTTTCGCGAAGGGATTAGCGGAAAGTGGCTGTGAAGTGACGTTGTTGGGTTCATCTGTTTGAGGATTTACATCTGTAATTGATGCATCTTCCATTCCCATTTCTGAGGGTGTGGGTTCATCCAAACCAACCAATTTTGCCATCCGCATTTCCCATTCGGTAAGTTCAGTTTCAGTATTTTGGGATGATGTTGAGTATTTAGTCATGATAGGGTTGGGGGGAATAGGGTTGGGGGGAATAGGTAATTGGTAATTGGTAATTGGTAATGGAGAATAAATAATTCAAAAACTTAATTTCATTAAAAAAATAAAATAAAATAAAAAAAATTATATATATCTATATATACAGAAAATATCCAAAATATAAAAAATCATCACAGTAAATTGAAAATTATCATCTTCTTAAATATCTTTATTTTCATAACAGCTTTTATCTTCAATGTCGCAGATGTTGTAAATTTGCATTTTGGCTTCTCCGATTCGATAAACTGCTAAATTCAAAGGAGTTGGGATGCTAGGTAAAGAATTTGCTTCATCTGTAGCTTCAACTAAAATTTGTTTATTAAAAGGAATTGATTTACCTAAATTATCACCGCGAGTAAAAATTAAACGATTTGCCAAAATTTCAACTTTCCATTTACCTGGGGAAATTACTTCCGGTTGAGAAATCCTTTGAATTACTAAAACATTTTCTTCGGGACTTTCTAGCTCAAAATTATTAAATGTTTGAGCAAATTCGCGTTGAAAATCATTTCTCAATAATTCAGAAGTAATATTCCAAACTACAGTTGAGGATTGTTTTTGCGACCAAGTTAACATCAGAGTCATAGTTTCACCGATAAAACGGCGAATTGTTTCGCGATCGCGTTCCAAATTACTTTTAGCATCAGCGGTGATCACTCGTCCATCTACTAACTGTACCAAAATTTGGGGTACAGATTTACGCTTAATTTGCTGTAACATTCCCCCGTGAAACATCAGTAAAATCAAAGTCAATAAATGTAAGCCAAATGTTGCGATCGCGAACAAGGGGACAATATTAGTTTGATTTTTATCTGTATTTAGGGTTTGCATTTAGATTTTAGGGAATTCTTAACAGTAGATGCTAACTTTATTGCAAATTAATTCATAAAACTATTGGATTATCGCCGATTTTGACAGCGATTAAATCCGTCTGTAGCTAGATTGTCATATCGATCGGTTAAACATAAATCTCGGATTTCGTATATTTCTAATTTATCGCTGCGAGTTGCGTAAATTGCTTGTTGTAAGTCAGTCAGATTGGCGGTAATTGGGTAATCAAAAGTATCTACTGCTTGTACGAAAATATCTTTATTAAATGGTGTAACAATTTCTTTGTCATTACTGCGTTTTTGAACCAGATTCGCAACCATTCCCACTCTCCATTTACCCGGTTCAATTTGCTGTGCAGGATAGATTCTAGTAATCTTTAATTCTGCTAATATGGCTTGATTAGAATTATCAGTAAATACCTCTGGTGGAGTTAATTCTGCTACCGTACCGATAAATCCTTTACGAAAATCTTCTGAAAAAGCAAAGCTAGATATCCAACTGTTTGTAGTAACTTTTTTACTTCCACCTTGGGGTGTTTTTATTGATATTCCTAAATCTTTTTGGGGATTAGTAGCTTGATTTATATTTTGCATTGGCAATTTTCCTGACCAATTAAACATTGATATCATGGTTTTACTGACAAATTCTTGAATTACTTC
>JBHJOU010000529.1:0-5585 GCA_050329355.1 Rivularia sp. (in: cyanobacteria) | reverse complement strand
AAGGCGATTTGCATACTCGAACCAACTGCTACAGAAACCGAAAGATCCATTTTATCTTTCATTGCTACAGTAACAGCTGTGGTGTGTTCTGCGGCGTTACCAATGATGGGTACTATAATTACACCTGTAAATAGTGCCGTCAAGCCCAGTTGAGATGTAGCTATTTCTAAGGAATCAACTAGTAATTCTGACTCAAAAGCTACTACTATCGTAGATACAAGTAATACCCCAATCCACAGCGGCAGATTTGGTTTATGTTCAGGAGTTGCCATCGCTTCTGTTTCTGCTACACCCACATCATATAGATAGGAGTGAGTTTTCATTGAGAACAATAGAGTCAAAAGGTAAACTATTATTAACACTACAGCTACAGCAAGAGAAAGGTTTTGCAAAGTTGTTTCGCTAATTCCTTCTGAGGTATAGTTTACCGCTGTGGGAATTAGAATCGCAATCACTGCCAAATTCATGGCGGCTGCGTTCATCCGCGCTACTAATGATTGAAATGTTTGTTCTTTGTAGCGAATTCCACCCAAAAGCATGGCAAGTCCCATTACTAAAAGCAAGTTACTAATAATGGAACCTGTAATACTAGCTTTGACGACGTTTACATAACCAGCCCTCAGAGCGATAATTGCAATAATCAATTCTGTAGCATTACCAAAAGTGGCATTTAACAACCCTCCAAGGTTAGGCCCTACTACTACTGCAATTTCTTCGGTGGCTGTACCCATCCAAGCCGCTAAGGGGATTATTGCCAATCCAGACAAAATGAATATGATTAAATCTTCCCATCCAAGATAGTTTGCCACTACAGAAACGGGAATAAAAGCTAGTGGAAACAGAAACAGAATTTTTTTTCCAGACATTTGTCACCTGAAGTTGACGTGGGTTAGTCACCGTAAGTCTTGCATTATAAGAGTGTTATCTGAAGAAACAGTAACTAACTATTTTACAAATTGATAATAATCTTCTTCATTATTAATATTCATTCCAGTAATACTTAATATTACTCAAATATATGAAGACGGGGCTTGAGATTCTAGAATACTCTGAAGCACCTACTTCAAGGCTTCCGAGATTTTACTGGTTTGATTTTTCTCCGGATATATAAAATAAGATTACGTTTTACATAGTATCAGCAATCTTTCTTTGCAAAAATTCTAAAAATCAGATAATATTGTATACTAAAAATGAGTTTTAATGTATTAAGAGAGAATTAAAATTTTTCCTAAGACCACCGGGGAAAAATTTTGCTTTTCATTGCTGATTTTTTTCTTACAGTTTGTCAAAACAATACTTGATAAATGGCTGAGTGGCATTTAGTATAAGCGGGAATGCAAATGCCAATTTTACAGCGCTTAAACAAATTCAAGTTAAATTATTTGTGTAAAATTTTGTGTAAAATTTTCATCTACAATTTCTGAAAATAGCCTTCTGTAAGAAAACGATATTAGACTGTGTTCTGCTCGAACCGCAAGTTTATCTCAATAAGGAATAACTCTACATGACTTCTACTGCTGAGTTACCAACTTCTGTTGGTGCAAACTTGACTCAAAATGAAAATACTGATGGTCCTAAACACAACCCATTAAAAACGGCTACAGGGGTTTATATTACAGTACACGGTCATTTCTATCAGCCACCAAGAGAAAACCCTTATTTAAACGCGATTGAGCGTCAACCGGGTGCTGCACCGTTTCACAATTGGAACGAACGGATTCATCACGAATGTTATCGTCCAAATGCCTTTGCCAGAATTTTAAACGAGCATGGTGAGGTGACGGGGATCGTAAATAATTTCGAGTATATGAGCTTCAATATCGGTCCAACCTTGATGTCATGGTTGCAAAATTACGATATTGATGTATATCAGCAAATTATCGACGCAGATCGCAAAAGTAGTGAGCGTCTCAACGGTCATGGTAATGCGATCGCCCAAGTATATAATCACATTATTATGCCGTTAGCTAGCGAACGCGATAAATATTTACAAATTCGTTGGGGTAAAGCAGATTTCCGGTTTCGTTTCGGACGCGATCCCGAAGGAATGTGGTTGGCTGAAGCTGCTGTCGATTATCCAACACTACAAGCTTTAGTTGCTGAAGGTATTCGCTTCATTATACTTGCACCTTCCCAAGCTGAGCGTTGTCGTTTGATCCCCACATCTTCTGATCCGGAATCTGAATGGCATGAAGTCGGCGGAAATCAAATCGATCCCACTCGTCCTTATCGCTGTTATTTACCAGGAAATGATTCAGAACGCCAATACATTGATATATTTTTCTATGATGGTCCAATTTCGCGAGACATGGGTTTTAGCGATGTAGTCTATAATTCGAGCCACTTTGCGGGACGTATCGGTGCAGCAATTCGTGGCGATCGCCGTCAGTCTCAAGTGATTTCGGTGGCTACCGACGGAGAAACTTTCGGACACCATAAAAAGGGTACTGAGAAAACTTTGGCTTATGCTTTTACAAAAGAATTTTCTCATCGGGGTTGGACGGTAACTAATTTTGCTCACTATCTCAGTTTAAATACTCCCACATGGGAAGTAGAATTAAAACCTGTTACAGCCTGGAGTTGCGCCCACGGTGTCGATCGATGGCAAGATGATTGTGGTTGTGGTGGTGCGCCGAATTGGCATTTAAAATGGCGTAGACCTTTGCGTGATACTCTTAATTGGTTGCGGGATCGACTTGTGGAGGTATACGAGGAACAAGGGAGCAAGTTTTTTTCTGATCCTTGGAAAACACGAGATGAATATATAGAAATTGTATTAGACCGCAGTGCTAATAATATTTCTAGCTTTTTGAATCGGCATCAAAAACATCAGCTACAAGCATCAGAACAGGTAGACGCTTTACGTTTGTTAGAAATGCAGCGTCACTCATTATTAATGTTTACCAGTTGCGGATGGTTTTTTGAAGAAATTTCCCGTCCCGAAGGAACTCAAATTCTCCGCTACGCTTCCCGCGCTATGGAATTAGCCGCAGAAGTGGCTGGAGTACAACTGGAAAAAGGTTTCCTCAAACGACTTGATCAGGCTCCGAGCAATATTGATAGTTTTAGAACCGGGGCTGAAGTTTATCGTCAGTTGGTGTTAACTTCCCAAATTAGTTTTAAACAAGTTGCAGCGCACTATGCAATTATTTCGTTATTTAATGGACACCAACCTGTAGAGAAAATGTCAGGTTTTGCTGACATGAAAGACAACGATAATGATTCGGATATCTATCAAAAACAGGTTTATTGCTATACAGCGAATGAATTAGATTATCAACTACAACGTTTGGGTTCTCTAACGCTGGCGGTAGGACATTTAAAGTTGGTATCGGAAGTGACATGGGAAAGTCAGCAAATGACATTTGCGGTATTGCATTTGGGAGGTTGGGATTTTCACTGCTGTATTCAACCGTTTGAAGGAAAACGCAATTACACTCAACTTAAAGATAAGCTGTTAAGTGCTTTGCAGCAGGGAAGTACGGCTCATATCATTTTAGTAATGACCCAGTTATTTGGCGAAGAATCCTTCAATTTACAAAATTTGTTCGCCGAGGAACGTCATCGATTAATGCGGTTATTGAGTCGAGAAACCTTAACAAGAGTAGACCAACTTTATACTCAAATGTATCGGGATAATTACGGTGTATTGATGGCATTCCACCGAGATGGATTAGAAGCACCCAAAGAATTACAGGCAGCAGCAGAAATTGCCTTAGAATATCGGTGTATGATGACATTGCGTACCCTCGAACAGGATATTGACGAAGCGCAATCAAGTTGGAATCATCTGGTAGAATTGGAGGCGATCGCCAATGAAGCGAAACATTTACGTTGTCACTTGAATTTGCTGGAAGGAAAGCAGATACTTGAGGGATTGAGTTTACGTTTATTGTGGCAGTTATTGTACGATACCAATGGCAATTTTGATTTTCACATCCAGCGGTTGGAAAAATTGATTGAAGTTGAAGAAAAGTTAAATTTAGGCATTTCTTTAGAACGTTCTCAAGAATTATATTTTAGTTGTTTGCACAGTGAAATATTGCCTAAATCTATCAATGAAATTCTCAACAATAGAGATAAAAATCAATTGCGTCAACTTTTGAAATTGGGACATAAATTAAAGGTTGATGTTAGTTATTGGTTGAGTCAGTTGAGTTAGAAATGTAGGATTTATTGATTGTGTATGATGTAGAGACGTTGCAATGCAACGTCTTTTTTAGATTGTTTAGAAAAAATGTAATAATTAATTAACGTGAAATTACTTTTAATTGGGGAATAAGTTTTGAAATCTGATTTTTTTGTGTTATGTGAGAAGTTGGGGTTAAATCCTCGACTGAAAGCATGATAACTGTTAACTGATTTAAACTATTAATATCCCGTTTTGTTTAACTTCGTGAGCTATGACTGTTACAATCACCCAAGGGTTAAATTTAGAAGATTTTCTCAAACTCCCCGAAACTAAACCAGCAAGCGAGTATATTAACGGTCAAATTATTCAAAAACCTATGCCAAAAGGAAGACACAGCCGTTTGCAGGGAAAACTTTGTAGTGCAATTAACCAAAAGGTTGAAGATCAAAAAATTGCTTATGCATTTCCTGAGTTGCGCTGTAGTTTTGGAGGACGCTCTATTATACCGGATATAGCGGTATTTAAATGGGATAATATAGTTTTTACGGTTGATGGTGAGGTTCCTGATAACTTTGAAAATCCACCAGATTGGACGATTGAGATTCTTTCACCAGAACAAAAGCCGAATAAAGTTATCGGCAATATTCTGCATTGTTTGAAATATGGTACTCCTTTGGGGTGGCTTCTCGATTCTGATGATTCAAGTATTTTGGTATTTGAATCAGGAAAACAACCAATACTATTCCAAGGAGAAGACATATTATTAGTATTACCAGAAATTGAATTAACCCTGACTCCCAATCAAGTTTTTCAGTGGTTAAAGATGAGCGATGGGTAAAGAAGTAAAATAATTCGTATCACCATAGTAAACTCAATCAAAATAACGTCGAAACCGATTATCAATATTATCGCCCTTTTGACGATTGCAGCTAAAGCACAAAGTTTGTAAATTACTGATATCGTTTGAACCACCACGTGCTAAAGGTATAATATGGTCAATAGTTAATTGACTTTCTGCATTTTGTTTACCGCAGCTTTGACACTGGTAATTATTGCGTTCAAATACATATTTTCTGACTGCTGAGGGGATAGGAATACGCGGTGTTTTGCTCATTGTTTTGCTCATTAATATTTGGGAAAGCGATTGTGTCTATATAATTTATTTTTGTAGGTATTGTTGTGGGTGTTTCTTCAGTTTCTAATTCTTGGAAAGAATAATTTAATAAGACTTTTAAGTCAAAAGATTCATGATTATGATTTTCTTTGTTAGATAAGTCATCAAATGTCTGATGATTAATTATTTGCAATGTTGAAGAAAAATTTAAAATAACTCTGAGTTGCAATTTATCGACTTTTTTAATTTTATCAAATGCAATCAATTCGCATTCAACATCTTTTTTTAAGCAAAACTTCCATTCGATGCGGTTAAATATTCCTTGGTTATTTATTTCTC
>JBHJOU010000482.1:0-7203 GCA_050329355.1 Rivularia sp. (in: cyanobacteria) | reverse complement strand
CCGAATATATGCGGTGTGTTAATTATAGTAAACCAGGGTTATATCATTGTGAGAATTCAAAATGTACCCGATTGAGGGAAATTATTACTAAGACTATCACCAACTTGTGTGAAAATGCTGCGAATTTAATCGAGCATTTAGAAAATCATTCACAGACGACAGAAATTATTAATACTAAAGAGATTGAAAAGTTAACCAACGAATTGTCAGTTTTACGGGGACTCCGCAGTTCAAACCCTGATATAATTGCGGCGATGGTCAAAATAGAAGCAACCATTAATACCCTATCAACCCCGGTAAAAATAATTGATAGGAATGGGTTAGAGAATGCTAAAAGAAAAATTGCGATCGCGTCTCAAGCAGCATTTTGGGAATCATTGGATGATGAGGAATTCAAATCAGTATTATCGGAGTTTGTGGAAAAGGTTGAGGTGGATTCAGAGGGGGTTGTAACTCCGAGTTTTAGATTGCCATTAACTCTATCGGAGATAGTTCCATAGGTTTTGATAAACTCTTGGGGAGACATATCCCCAACCTGCAAATCTCCGTAGTATTTTTTATAAACTTCAAGTAACCTGTCGTTGAGCATTTTGAACACTTGTTGAGAATGTGTTGAAGTCATAAGATAAACAGTGTAGCGATGTATTTAGGTTATTTGTTAGCTAAAATTTTTCTGTTTGCAGCAAACAACTTGAAAATTGCCAAATCGATCAATTTAATAATATCCGGTGTCTTCTATCAATAGATGTATAACTACCTTGACAATAGTGTCAAAAGCTGATGAATCTATTAGTAACAAATGATAGATACATTTAGTAGTCACTTAATGAGAAAGTATCATGGTAGCGGATGAATCCAATTTTCCATACTTTGAAAGGTGAATCGATCGGAAAATTGTTTCAAACTGCATAATGGCTTTATAGAAGCACCCATAAATATATATAGCAATATATGATACCTGCATTAATGCGGCAAAGATGCAAACCAATAATAATGATGAATTTTTATGGGTGAAATAGCAATAATGTATTGTTAATATCATTAAATATAGGAGAACAAATGTTTGAAATAATTATCTGGTAATATTTTATGCTTATGGAAAGACGGGGAAACATTATCAAGAAGTTTTCTAGCTTTATCAGCTTTACAGGTGATAATCATCAAATAAAATTGAATTGGCAGGTTGACTTGACATTAGAAAATAGTATCAAATTAAAAGTCGCAGCAGACCCAGAGGCTAAAGAAAGTTTTTGGGTGCAATATTTTCTGAAAATTTTATTAATTCAACACCAATTCGAGGATGCTGCCTGTATTCCCACAGCAAAAAGGCATTTTTCAGCTTATTTACAAGAAGCCTGTTTTAAAGCTGCAAAAGATATGCATCATGAATTGAAGTATATTCAGCATAAATATTCTTTAGAAGAATGTTTTCAAATAGCAAATATTGCTGCTAGTTCACCGAACAAATTTTTCCAAAATTTTAATTTGTCACGAGATAAAATTAATATAGAAGCATATGCAATAACTGCTTTTAAACGATTTATTCGTAATCAAATTTACCAGCAAGATTTAGAAGCGAGGAGAACAAGATTTTCTAATTATGGTTTATTGAAGAATTTAAGTGTAAAGGAATTAAATGAAGCTTTATTTGCACAAAACTTTAATAGTCAACAAATTATTTTATATCGTTTAGGTTGGCAATGCTTTAATGAAATTTTTCAGCCATCATATAAGCAGTTGAGTCGGACAGCAAATCCTTCAGAAGAAGAATTTACACTAATTGCTAATTATTACAATCAACGCTGTAAACAACTGAATCTTATCAATCTATCAGCAACAGATATCACAATTAAAGGAATACTTGAAACTTGTATAAATGCAGCTAAAAATTATCGCACTAAGCAATATTTTTCCTTTGAAGAAAATTATCATGGTATTTGTGACGATACACCATCTACCTTGGATATATTAATACAGCAGGAAGAATGGCGGCAAGTACAAGTTATCATTGACAATTTATTCACCAATATGCCAGAACTATGTCAAATCATTTTTAAATTATGGCAGGGATTAAACTTAACTCAAACTGAAATAGCCAATCTTCTCAAATCTAAATATCCAGAGTTGCAAAAACAGTATCAAGTAGCTCGTCAGTTAAAAAGATATACAAGAGGTATATTAAAAGAATTTGCCGAAGAATGGAATAAAGTTAATTCAGAAATCTGCTTGGATAGCGATAAAGATATTGAGAGAATTAAATCAGCTTTAGATAAATGTTTAGAATTATATTGCAAACAATTTTTATTCTCTATTCTAGATAAAACATTTCAAAAGTTTATTGTTGAAAAGCAAAAAAAATGTGATTTGAGTCATCCTTTAAATTTAATCGAGTTATTCCAAAACGAACTTGAAAAAAGTATGTATTTAGCAACTAATTCTCTTTCAGTCGTTAATCATAAGCTCGTAGATATTGTAAATGAATGGATAGAAATTAAACAGGAGAATTTTGATGATAGGAAATAATCAGATGTTGAAATTTGAAGATTTATTAGAAATTTATCCCGAATATTTGTGGTTAGAATTTTCGGAAAAAGAACAAGAAACAGCATGGAACCAAACTACGGTAAATCATTACCGAAATCCGGCTGCTCGTCACAGAGCTTTTGTTAATTACTTATGTTTAAATACTTTCGTTAAATGGTTGGAAGATGAACCGGATTTACGGGAAAAATTCCAGATACCTGCACCAATTACAGATTTGCATCGACAATGGGAATTAGTCAATGGAATTGAGTTAACTTTTAATCGAACTCGTCTAGTTTTAATTCCCAGTGAACAAGATAATATTGATGAATTTCGTATTCCCCAAGAATGGGTTGATATTCCTAATTGGGTTGCTAATTACTATGTTCCGGTACAAGTAAATTTAGCAGAAAATTGGTTACAAATATGGGGATTTATTAGTTATGAACAAGTTAGCAAAAAAGCAAAATATGATTCTCTCGATAGAAGTTATTGTGTAAATAATTGCGATTTAATGGCGGATATTAACGTTATGTGGGTAGCTCAGCAAGTTTGTGCAGTTAAGGAACTAAAAGTTAAGCCATTACCAAGTTTATCAAAAGTTCAAGCACAAGAAATTATTCACCAATTAAGCAAACCAACTGTTTATTCCCCTCGTTTAGATATTGATTTTAATTTGTGGGGAGCAATCTTAAATGACAATGAATATCGCTCTATTTTGTATAGTCAAAACATCAAAACTTCACAAAATAATCTTATGAAAAATACAAATAAAATTGTATATAATTTGAGTTCATGGTTTGATAATATCTTTAATGAAGGTTGGTGTTCTGTTGATGATTTATTCAGTTTGACAGATACAAGAGCTTTTCAATTCAGAAGCGATTCTGTTTTGAATGAAGTTTGTGTCAAAGGAGCTAAACTGATTGATTTAGGAATACAAATAGAAAATAAATCTGTAGCGCTACTGATGGGTTTATCACCGCAAATTGATAATAAAGTCGGTATTCGGGTGCAGCTTTATCCAGCATCCGGAGAAACTTATTTACCCGCTCATATTAAATTAAGTTTGCTTTCTGAATCGGGAACAACTTTACATTCAGTTGAATCGAGAAGTTACGATAATTATATTCAATTGAAAAGATTTAAACTTCCCTTGGGTAAACATTTCAGTATTCAAGTAGCTCTCAAAGATGTCCAAATTATCGAGAATTTTATTCTTGAAGAGTTCGCTTCTTCGGATATATGATAATCGTTCCTTAATTCCGCAAAAACTCTACAAGGAATAAATTACAAAATATAAAAATAATTTATTAATGCCAATGCTTAAATTTATAAGTGTAGGCAATAAGTTTATTTTGATGAATTTTATTTTTTAATAATTACTAGTTGTTTGCATCATATCATCTGATGCGAATCTAAAAAATATGCCTTTAGATAGATAAACAAGACTATTGCACTTGGGTTAAAAACTGGGTTTAGTTATATCTTGCACCATAGAAATCTATAATCAAAATAATTACTAATTGTTTGACTTTGTTCTTACCCGCCTGGGACTGTAAGTCCCATTCTAATAGCACAAGTCCATTAAAATGAACTAAAGATATGACAGGTTTCGGTTAGTAATATTTTTATTTATATTTCTGTTGTATAGTCAATTATACGTGTGATGCAAGATATCAGTTGAGAAATTCCGTGTTTTTTTGGCGTTATCAAAAATGGTGTAAAATATGATATTAAATTCACCCGAATGTACCAGTTGCAATAATCCCTAAGAGTAGACTCCAAACACTAGCTCCCAGCCTGATAACTGATAACTGTTTACTGATAACTGATAACTGATAACTGTTTACTGTATGAATAAAATAGTGGTATTGAACTTATCGGGGGGTAACTTACAACAGGGATTTGAGAATGCGATCGCGCAAATTTACGAATGCCAAGAACAGGTAAATGTTTTCCTGATTCAGTATACTGTTCGTTTACCACCCGCACCAGAATTGAACGAACTCTATAGACGTTGGCAGATTTTGTATAATTTATTATATGATTGTTTAATTCCGGATTTAAATTGGCGACAGGAATGGGAATCGGATGTAGAAATAGAAATAGAATCAGAAGATATTACAAATATTTCATCAATTGAATTTAATAAATTATGCGACGAATTAAAAAATCAAATTAATCTTTGGCTGAATTCGGAAAATTTTGTAAATATAGAGCAGAAAATACGTACAAAATTAAATCCCAGAGAAGAAATTCAAGTAATTATTCAAACAGATTTAGATGAATTGCGACGATTACCTTGGAACTTATGGGATTTTTTTGATGATTATCCCTATGCTGTTTTATGTTTGAGTATGCCGGAATTTGAGCGATTGGAAGTTACAAATAAATCTCATAATTATCCAATCAGAATCTTAGCAATTTTAGGTAATAGCGAAAATATTGATATTCAAACAGATAAAAGAATCTTAGAAAATTTACCGGGTGTAGAAACAACTTTTTTAGTAGAGCCTCAACGTCAAGAATTAGATTTAATGTTGTGGGATAAAAAAGGATGGGATATATTATTTTTTGCTGGACATAGTTCGAGTCAATTAAATGGAGAAAGTGGAAGAATTTATATTAATGACCATGATAGTTTAACAATAGAGCAATTAAAAAATGGTTTAAGAGCAGCTATATCACGGGGGTTACGGTTAGCGATTTTCAATTCTTGCGATGGTTTGGGATTAGCAACTCAACTTGCTTCATTAAATATTCCCCAAATGATTGTAATGCGTGAGCCAGTACCTGATTTAGTCGCTCAGAAATTTCTTAAATTCTTCTTAGGAGCTTTTTGCGATTCTAAATCCTTTTATTTAGCAGTACGAGAAGCTGGAGAGAGATTACAAGGTTTAGAAGCGGAATTCCCCTGTGCTAGTTGGTTACCAGTGATTTGTCAAAATCCCACTGTAGCACCTTTAGTTTGGTCAAATTCGACTAAAAAACCCAAAAAATCCAATTATGCCAGATTATCCCCCAATCAGATTTTACCTGTAATTTTCAGTATGAGTTTCGCGATCGCAACAGCAATTAGTGGAGCAAGAAGTTTAGGATTATTACAAAATTGGGAACTTGCAGTTTTTGATTATATGATGGTAAATCGTCCGGATGAAGGAAAAGATAATCGGATTTTAATTGTAGAGATAACGGAAGCTGATGTACAATTACAAAATGCAAATGAAAGAGGTGGTGCATCGCTTTCGGATGGTGCATTAGCGCAACTGGTAAATAAGTTAGAAAAACACAATCCTCGCATCATCGGTTTAGATATCTATCGAGAGCATCCCGTAAAAAAGCAATATGCAGATTTAGCTAAATGGATGAAAACAAGCCCAAAATTTATTGGAGTTTGTCAGGTGAGCGAGGGAGATAAAAACCCCGGTGTGCCACCACCTCCAGAAGTTATGAAGAAAAATTTAGGATTTAGTGATGTTGTAGTAGATGATGATAATATATTACGCCGACATTTATTAGCAATGGCTCCTATAGAACCTTGTAATACAGATAAATCCTTGAGTTTTCAACTTGCACAACGTTACTTAGCTCAATCCAATTTAGAACTAGAACTCAATCCTGAAGACAACTCAAAACCAGGTAATAGTATATTTCCATATTTATTAAAAGATAACAGCGGCGGTTACAATAAAATTGATAATCTGGGTTATCAGATAATGCTTAATTGGCGATCGACAGATGAAGTAGGGATAAAAGTCAGCCTGTCTGATGTACTCAACGATAAAGTTAAAGCCAATTTAATTAAAGATAAAATAGTCATTATTGGTACCACCGCAGAAAGTTTTAAAGATTATTGGCAGACACCCTATAAGCAGACTCCAGGGGTAATTATACACGCACATATGGTGAGTCAACTTATTAGTGCCATGCTTGATAATAGACCATTATTATGGGTATGGTCAAAATGGAGTGAAGCATTGTGGATTTACTGTTGGTCAATTGTGGGAGGGTTACTTACTTGGAGATGTAAATCAGGATTGCATCTGGGATTAACTATAGGATTATCCCAAATTATATTATATTCTCTTTGTTATGTTTTATTAATTCAAGGTGGTTGGCTACCCTTGGTACCTTCGGTTTTAGCAATCATCGCTGGTAGCAGTAGCATTGCAGTATATACCCGATTTAACAGTTATCAGTTATCAGTTATCAGTTATCAGTCACGTTTATACTTGGGAAAGGGCTAGTTTCCCACGCTTGTAGGTACTCGGCGTTGGAGTATTGGTTGAAATAGAACACCATACGCCCGTGTTTACTGTATGACGCTACCGCGTCACGAGTAAAGTTAACATCTTCGGGAATTCTCAACAGTAGTGAAATTATCAATCCACATTTTGATTCAACAAAGTTTCAAACTCGATAGAAATCGGCATATATGAAGACGTTGCAATGCAACGTCTCTACATTATTTATTCCTATTGTGATTTATGATTTGAAAATAAAACTGGCTAACAAGCAACTTTCTTATAATTGGAATTATCGTTATTTAGATTAGGCTTACCAGCCACAAGAAGTATATCACCATTTTCATTCACAGCCCAACCAGTAGCTTCAACAATCTGATTTTGGATTGATAATTGCGAATCATCTCCCTGCCCCCCCATCTCCCCATCTCCC
>JBHJOU010000187.1:0-8703 GCA_050329355.1 Rivularia sp. (in: cyanobacteria) | reverse complement strand
ACAATGGTACCATTTCTCAACTGTACCGAGCGCTGTAAAACTGGATCTCCGTCTAAAAGTCTTTCGTTTCCAGTGATTTGTAAGACTAAATTTTTTGTTAGATAGTATTCGCTAGAAATTTGGTTAAATACTCCATCAAAACGCTGCTTGTCTTCTGGTTTGGATAACTCCTCGACATAGTGTCTTGCCATTTGTAAATCAACTTTTGCTAAGGTCATTTCAACTTTGGAAATCACCATTTTGAAAAATGGCCACTTTCTGTAGAAGCATTGTAGTAACTGTATGTGGTCATCGGGGGCTTCGTTCAAAAATTCTTGCATTGCTGTACCGACTCCGTACCATGCAGGTAGTAAAAATCTGGTTTGTGTCCAGCTAAATACCCAAGGAATTGCCCGTAAACCGCTTAAACCCTTATTACCCGATGGACGACGAGCGGGACGAGAACTGATTTGTAGCTGACTAATTTCTTCGATGGGTGTAACTTGATGGAAAAAGTCAATAAAATCGGGTTGTTCGTAAATTAAATCCCGATAGTGAGCGCGCGATCGCGCTGATAATTCTTCCATAATTTCGTTCCAGGGTTCGATATTGTCAAACCCAGCGCTTAGTAAACTGGCTTGAATTACCGCAGTGGTAATGGTTTCGAGATTGTACAGCGCTAAGTTGGGTAAGGAGTATTTGGAAGCTAAAACTTCTCCTTGTTCGGTAATTTTGATCCGTCCGTTAATACTTTTACCTGGTTGCGCCAAAATTGCTTCGTAAGCCGGACCGCCACCGCGTCCCACTGAACCACCCCGTCCATGGAAGATTCGCACGCTTAAGCCATGTTCTTCGGCGATTTGCTGCAATGATTTTTGGGCTTTGTGAATCTCCCAATTGCTACTCAAAAAACCGGAGTCTTTATTACTATCGGAATACCCCAACATCATTTCTTGTAAGTTGGGGTTTAAGGGAGAAGCTGGACAAGAAAATGCTTCTTTATCCTCTTGTCCCCTTGTCTCCTTGTCCTCATTCCCTTGTCCCCTTGTCTCCTTGTCACCTTGTCCTCTTGTCCCCTTGTCCCCTTGTCCTCTTGTCCCCTTGTCCTCATTCCCTTGTCCCCTTGTCCTCTTCTCTTCTTCATAGGCTGCATACCCTCCCGCGAGTAGTGCGCGATACAGAGGAAGGGAAAACAAGTCTCGCATGACTTGTCTCGAACGCTGTAAGTCTTCTACTGTTTCAAATAAGGGGACTACTCGGATTGTACCGATGGCGGTTCCGGGATCGTAAAGTCCAGCTTCTTTGGCTAAGAGTAATACTTCAAGTACATCGCTGACCGAGCGACACATACTAATAATATAAGTTTGACAGATATTGCAACCAAATTCTTGTTGTAGCGATCGCAATACACGCATCGTTTCTACAACTTCGTTGGTTTTATCTCCAAAGGCTAACTGTGCGGGAATTAATGGTCTTCTGGTTTGCAGTTCTTCTATTAACCAAGCAATTTTCTGCGGTTCTGGTAGTTCTTCATAATTTGTTTGTAAAATTCCTAGATATTCTAAAATTTCGCCGATTGCACTACTGTGACGGGTTGATTCTTGCCGAATATCTAGTTGTGTCAAATTAAAGCCAAAAATTTCAACTTGAGTAAGTAGATTTTCTAACTGCTGACACTTTAAACCAGTTTGTGATAAGTTGCGTTGAATTAACCTTAAATCCGTTAAAAACTCATCTTCGGAACGATAAATTGGAGCTTTGTCGTCTTTGATAATTTCGCGCTTCCACAATGCTGAATTACGTTCCCGTGTATTTTCCAGCCGCTTAACCACATAAGCGAGTTTCAACCGATAAGGTTCCTGACGATAACGTAAAGCCAATGCATCGTATACTCCGCTCATCTGAGACTGTTCGATTTCTAACGATTCTAGTAAATCTGGTAGAACATCGCTCCAGTGCAAAGAAACGCTTAATAATTCAATTAATCCTTTAGCGGATTCGATGTATTTTTCCAACACCATATGGCGTTGATAACAAGCCGTCTGCCAAGTTATTTCTGGTGTTACTGATGGATTCCCGTCTCGATCGGAACCAACCCAAGAACCAAATTGACAAAAGCTTTTGATTGGTGGCTCAAGTCTGGGAAAGGTTGAATTTAAGGCATACTTTAAACGCTCGTACAATTGCGGGATAGCGTCAAACAATACCGATTGAAAATAGTGCAGCGCATAATCTACTTCATCGAGTACGCTGGGTTTAAACTGATGTAGTTCGTCAGTACGCCACCATAAACGAATATCTTCTAATAATTGAGAGCGAAGTTGGGCTGTTTCCCAAGAATATCCGCCTGCGGTCATATTGCCAGAACGCTTTTCTGATGCATCGAGTTTTTGCAGTAAATCTACTACTCGCCGCTGTTTATCTCGAATCGTTGGACGGACAATTTCAGTTGGGTGAGCTGTAAACACTAAACGCACGTCCAATTGTGCAATTAAGCGTTGAATTTGTCCTGGTGGTACGTTTAATTTAAATAACTTGGGGAATAGTTCGGCAAACGTTCCTTTGTCTTTTACACTAGGTTTGGCTTGCCAATTTTTGACTAGTAAATCTGCATTAACTCCGTTGTTTAAATGAACTTCCTCTTGTTGATGATTGCTCGAATAAATAATATTGGGTAAAGTTTCTGTTTCCCCGTCTTCTTCATAGCGAGTCAATTGCTGCTGCTGTTCGTAGTCTTGTTCTACGATGTTGATCAATTGGAAATACAAAGCAAATCCACGAGCTGCCCTAATTGCTTCATTAATGCTTAATTGTTCAATTAAGCTGGATACTGAAGCAGCTTGGTTATCCGTTGCTTGTCCTTCTGGGGAACATAAATCGCGTAACTGTTTGAGGAGATCTACCATTTGTTGTCCGCATTCTTCGCGGAGAACCAATTCCCACATTTCCTCAACGATTTGCAAGCGATGGCGCAAAAACAAATCTGATGCGGGGTAGATATTTACAGCCTGAGTCGAAGGGTATAAAACGGTACTCATATCCTCTTTAGTAATAGAGCTGATTACTGTTTATTATTTTTTCGTGGTTCTGCACCCACATCTGATAATTTTTCCATCCAAATACGGATTAAGACTTTTTATACTGCGTATTTTGGTTTAATCTGCCGAATTTGAAGTTGGAAAATCAAGTAGGGGTAGGCGTTCGCCTCGAAATAATTCTTCACTGGCTTGTCCTACGGCTATGAGTGCTTCTCGCGTAGCTTTTTCTGCTAATACTAATGTTAGGACAGAAACGGTACCAGCTTGCAGGATGACGGACTGGGGAATTGAGAATAAGCCCAAATTCAATTCGGCTTTAGATGACTTAGAATTAACAGACTCAAGTGACATAGATATTTTTGACGATGCAGTAAGATAAGTTAAATAAAACACAAAAATTCACAAGTGGAGAGCTTAATCGTTCTTTACTCCGTTAATATGGGCAAATTAAATCAGGCAACAATTAAACCAATAAGATCACAAAAGTGTTAAAAAAAACTTCCTAGATCAATAGTTCGATGATTCTAGTTTACTAGTACTCGCCAGCCCTTTGTGCGTCTGCTCAATTCCTTTTCGTCCACAACAGATGAAAACAGCCTTTATACAAACTCAACAATCATTAGCACAGTGGGTAAGCCAAGCAACAGGAATTAACTCTTTGGGGGTAAAAGTCCGGTTGCGAGGAAACGACCTGCACATTCTCTGTGAATCACAGTCTGGACCTGCTCGTTGGCAAACTTTATCCGATTTGCTTAAAGCACTACAGCAAACTGATTTAGATGCTTTAGCAAAAAGCGAACAATCTTCAATATACCAAGTTTTCGTTTATGGAAAGAAAAAAAGCGAAAAACGCCCCCAATGGTGTCACAAGGTTTACTTAAATCAACTTGACAAGCACTTAGAAGAGGTAAATCTAGCGCTTTTAACAGCCCAGAAGCCGAGCGGGGCGCTAATTTTATCGAACGAAAGTTTAGCCCGTCAAGGAGATCCTTCGGCAATTGCTCGCTATCTTAGCGAAACCTTGAGTACTTTTGGTGTAGCAGTCCAAGTCAAGGTCAGAAAACAACAGCCATCAGACAGCATTGCTCAAAATAAAAGCCGTTTGTGGGTGTTTTGTCAATCAAATTACACGCCAGATCCATCATTAATTGCTGAACCTGTAGCAGCGAAATTACGACATCTGAAGTTATTGGGCTATCGAGATGCAGTTCTTTCGACACAAGTTGTTGGCGAAACTCAACCAGATTGGCTGCTGCTGATTGATTTAACACCCCCAGAGGTGATGCTCAAGGAATGGGCTAGGTGGGGAGATGTACAAGCGATTATCAGGCTTTTAAACCTGGGATTTGCTAATTCTAAGGTGAAGGTGCAAGCTTCTTTACAAGATTCAACGCTACATATATTTTGTACCCCAGGATCTGAATCTTCAGAAGCTTCAGTGATTCCAGCTAAAACGTTGTGTCTGGATAAAATTGTTCCCACCTTAGAAGCATTAGCTCCCCAAGGTATATTATCGGCAGCGATTTACGGACAACAAACAGTTTCATCTTCCGAACCCGCTTGGATCGATTGGTTGTCTTTACCAGCTAAGGAGCATCCAGCTTTAGCAACATCACCGATTGAATTAGCTAATTCTGGCGATATTGAAGCAATTACTTTTTTACTCCAACGTTTACTCAATCCCAATTTAGACAAGCGTTTAAAAACTGGCGGTATTCGCGTAATTTTGCGGCGTAAACAAGATTTATTACACATCATGTGCGATGCTCCAGTATGTCCAGCACGTAAACAAGTAGCTGCCAAAGTGATTAATTTTATTCAACATTTGCAGTTATCCGACCTTGGAGGAGTGCGCGTTTACGGACGACGCGCTGGTAACAAAAAACCGTTTTGGCAATCAGGTACAGACTTCAAGCAGCGTCAACGAGTAGTACCCGAAGCGACTCCAGAATTTGCTGCAACTTCTGCCTACGTACAGGAACTGTTACCCAACGACGACGAATCTGTATTACGCCCCGATTTAACCACCGAAGAAATCCATGCATTTGTTACTGATATAACCAAGGATTGGGGTGAAACTGTCAAAAACTGGTTTTTAAGAACCCAGTTATTTATTGAAAAACAGCCATCTGAATCAAATTCGCAAACAAAAGTCCGTCGCGTTGCCTTAGTTTGGGGTAGCCTCGGATTATTGCTAAGTTTACAAACTGATTGGCTATTAGGTTCAATTTTGACTACTTTTGCACTCCCAACTGCAACAGTTACTCAATCGCAGCCAAATACAAGCAGCGAACAAACAAAAACGGCATTTCTTACCAACACCAGCGAAGAAAAACCCAACCCTAACTCAAACTCAGTGTTTAATGGTTCCAACTTCACCACCCAAAACAACTCCAACCGACGTAAAGCAACAGCAACCGCCATACTTTTAGCAGCGCGATCGCCATTTCCCAGTTTTAATGCTCGTCAATTAGATGAACAATTGGCTTTATATAAACAGCGTCTGCTTAAAAATGGTGCGCCACCGGATGTATTAATTATCGGTTCCTCTCGTGCTTTACGAGGTGTAGATCCAGATGCGTTGAAAAAAGGTTTAGCAACAGAAGGTTATCCAGATGTTGATGTTTTTAATTTCGGTATTAACGGTGCCACAGCCCAAGTTGTAGATTTTGTGATTCGTCGCGTACTTCAACCATCGGAATTACCTCATACAATTATCTGGGCAGATGGTTCTCGTGCCTTTAATAGCGGTAGAGGAGATAACACTTTTGAGGCGATCGCTGCATCACCTGGTTATCAATATGCTCTCAAAACATCTTTAGCAAGGGTTGGCTCGACAAATATCCCCAAAACTGCCAGAGAAGTAGAAATTGCCAAACAAAAAAGCAATGGCTATGAAATTATTAACGACAAACTAAATGAAGGATTCGCTACTATTTCAAATTCCTACAACAAACGCGACCAATTAAAAAGTCAAATTAACAAGATATATAAATCTCTACCGATAATTAGCGCTTTGAAGACAGATTATGCAACGGATTCAACAAATCTTTCAGAAGAGGTTGACAATTACGCAGTAGATTTTGATGGATTTTTACCTCTATCTATCCGCTTTCAACCTAATACTTATTATCAAAAGCACCCAAGAGTTGCGGGTAATTACGATCAAGATTATCAAAATTTTGATTTAATTGGCGAGCAAAATGCAGCTTTACAAGCATTACTCAACTACACAGAATCTCAAAATATAAATGTAGTGTTCGTAAATATGCCCTTGACGGCAGATTATTTAGATCCTATACGTACAAAATACGAACAAAAGTTTGAGGAATATATGCTGAGTTTTGCAAATCGCTCCAACTTCGTTTACCGCAACTTAAGTCAAATATGGCTGGAAGCTAACGATTATTTTTCCGATCCGAGTCACCTCAACCGTTACGGTGCATACGAAGTATCTAAAAAACTCGCCAAAGATCCGATGATTCCCTGGAGTGGGAAGTAAGAAGAGGACAAGGGGACAAGGAGATGGGGGGATGGGGAGACTTTCGGGATAGGTTTTATCCACCAACAACTAACCACCAACAACTAACTCAAAGATGAATTTCATTTCGTTTGCTTACGGACTATTTTTACTGAGCGTATTGGGAATTTATTGGTCTGTAGAACAACAAAGGTTGCGACTGTGGACTTTAATAATTGCCAGCTTAATTTTTTATGCGTCTAATCAAATTTACTATGTACCGCTGTTGTTGACGCTAACTTATATTAATTTTCGTTTGGGGTTAGCCCTCGGACAAAATACTTCCCCCGGAAAGCATACTCTTGATTGGCGAATTTCTAACGAGCAGTGGCAATTTGCTCAAGCTGATTGGAACCGTCATCGTTTGAAAGTTTTATGGCTAGGTATTAGTTTAAATCTTTTACTACTGTTTGGGTTTAAGTATTTGCCGCCTTTATTCAACTTCTTTAACCCCAGCGTTGCTCATCCTGTGGGAAGTGGAAGTACTTTTAAGGCGATCGCACCTCTGGGAATCTCATTTTTCAGTTTTGAGTGCATTGCTTATCTAGTAGATGTTTATCGCGGCGCACCTGCTGCGGAACAGTTTATTCTATTTGCTAGTTACAAATCTTTTTTTACCAAGCTGATTTCAGGACCAATTACTCGCTATCATCATTTGGAGAACCAGTTTAATAATCTGAAGTTTCCTAATGCCAATAGCATCGCTGAAGGATTGTGGTTAATTGCTAGGGGTGCGGCAAAAAAAGCTCTTTTAGCAGATAATTTAGGAATTTTTGTAGATTTAGCTTTTAGCAGCTTGCAAAGAGCGGGTAGCGTCGATTTGTGGTTGGCTACCTTTGCTTATGGCTTACAACTATATTTAGATTTTAGCGGTTATGTAGATATTGCTCGCGGTAGTGCTTTACTTTTTGGTTTAGTATTGCCAGAAAATTTCAATCATCCTTATTTCAGCACTAGTATTGCGGACTTTTGGCGACGCTGGCACATAACTTTAGGAGATTGGCTGCGTAATTACCTTTACTTTCCTCTCGGAGGTTCCCGTAAAGGTTTAGCTCGCACCTGCTTCAACTTAATGATTATCATGCTTATTGCCGGAATCTGGCATGATGCAGCTTTAGGATGGGTTGTTTGGGGTGCTTATCACGGTTTTGCATTAGTCGTACATCGTTTAACTGATGTGATTAGCGATCGATTTGAACCTCTAGAAAACTTTTGGCAAAATCCCGCAGGAGTAATTTTAGCTTGGCTACTGACTCAGTTAATGGTTTTCACTTCATGGATATGGTTCCGCTTACCTAATTTACAAGATTCTTGGTTAGTAATTACCCATTTGTGGGGTCATTCTGCCGATGCACAATTTGCACAAAAAGTCTATATAGAAGCTCTTAATATTAGTCAATATCAATTAGCTGCTTTATTAATTGGTATTGCGGCTGTAATGGGTGTAAGCTACGCCTTCAGCAATCGTCTGAAACTACAGCTTAATTGGCATTTAAAACTCCTATTCATCCCACTATGCCTCTGGGCAGTTTGGATTTTAGCCCCCGAAGGTCGATTACCTTATATTTATTTTGATTTTTAAAGTAAGGGAATGGGTAATGGGTAAATTAATAACTCCGAACTCCGAACTCCGAACTCCTAACTCCTAACTCCTAACTCCTAACTCCTAACTCCTAACTCCTAAATTTATATAAAATTTACTTATATTTTAAATAAGTGATAAATATCTAAGCAAATGCTCCTAAGTGAATAAACTAATGTATAGTGATAAATAAGAGGCAAGAGAAATCGCGCCTAATTATAAAACAAATAAAAAGCAATTATCCGAACCATGACAACCACATTACAAAGACGCGAGAGCGCTTCTGCGTGGGAACAGTTCTGCGGATGGATTACCAGCACCAACAACCGTTTATATATCGGTTGGTTCGGTGTATTGATGATTCCTACCCTCTTAGCTGCAATCACCTGTTTCATCATCGCTTTTGTTGCAGCACCTCCTGTTGACATTGATGGTATCCGTGAGCCTGTTGCAGGTTCATTAATTTACGGAAACAACATCATCTCTGGTGCAGTAGTACCTTCTTCAAACGCAATTGGTTTACACTTCTACCCTATCTGGGAAGCAGCTTCCTTAGATGAGTGGTTGTACAACGGCGGTCCTTA
>JBHJOU010000186.1:0-2658 GCA_050329355.1 Rivularia sp. (in: cyanobacteria) | reverse complement strand
AGGGGAAGGGGAGGGGTCAACCCAGGAGAATGAGCCAATTGAGTTAGTGGTAACGGGTGAACGTTCGGGGTATCGGGTTCCCAATAGTTCGACTGCGACGAAAACCGATACACCATTGCGGGATATCCCCCAGTCGATTCAGGTGATCCCCCGACAAGTGCTAGAAGATAGGAATGTTAGAGAACTTAGAGATGCAATCGAAACCGCAGGTGGTGTCACTTCTACTGGTGGAAGAAGTACAAGTGTTTTTGGAGGCAATTTCCAAATTCGGGGTTTTGACGTTAGGGATAGTATCTTTCGCGATGGTATTCCTTTTACTTCTTTGGGAGTATTGACTACTAGCGATATTGAAAGTGTTGAGATACTCAAAGGTCCGGCTTCGGTACTATTTGGTCAAGGAGAACCCGGTGGAGTTATCAATCTGGTTTCTAAAAAACCTTTATTTGAGCCTTTTTCTTCTACTTCGTTTACAGTAGGAAGTTTTGACACTTATGGATGGGCTATCGATGTATCTAGTCCCTTAAATGATTCCAAAACAGTCCGGTATCGCTTAAATGCATCTTACGATAATTATGGCAGTTTCCGGGACTTTGTTGATGGCGAGCGCCTTTCAATTAGCCCAACAGTTACCTGGGATATCAGCCCCGATACCTCCTTAAACGTTTACGCAAGATACGTTACCGAGAGCGAAACTACAGATGAAGGACTTCCCGAAACCAGTGATGGTGTGGTTGATGTTCCTCGGGATCGGTTTTTTGGCGAAGATTTTGGTGAGTTTGAGCAGGAGCAGTTCAACATTGGCTATACCCTCAATCATAAATTGAACGAAGATTGGTCGGTTAGACATGCTTTACAATACTTAGAGTACGATCCCTTCAGATATTATCCTGCTTTTGGTTTTGCTGGAGGTTTGAACGAGTCAACAGGTGAACTTCCTCGTATAGAAAATGCAGCTAGGGGAACTTATCGGAGATTTTTCACAAATGCAGACGTAATTGGTAAATTCAAAACTAGCTCAATTCAACATAAATTACTATTTGGAGTTGAATATCGTCGCAATACTGAAGATCTAAGTTTTCAATTTACTCAACCTTATGACCCAATTAATGTGTTTAATCCAGTTTATGCTCGGAGACCTTACGAAATTGCTCCAAGTTTGTTTCAAGATGTAAAGAATACGCGGATAGGTATTTACTTGCAAGACCAAATTGATTTACTACCCAACTTGAAAGTTTTGGCAGGCGTTCGTTACGATTCTGTAGACTCATTTAGTGGCGGAATATCTGAAGGCGAACCATTTGAAAATGAGTTCAGTAATAGTGCTTGGTCGCCGAGATTTGGGATTGTTTATCAACCAATTCAACCACTTTCACTCTATGCATCCTATACACGCTCGTTTACTCCATCAAGTGGCACAACTGCTGATGGTGAACCATTCGAGCCAGAAAGAGGACGACAGTTTGAAGTCGGTGCTAAAGCTGATTTAACCGATAAACTCAGCTTAACTTTAGCAGCTTTTGACATTCGCAAACAAAACATCAGGACAACTGACCCCAATAATCCTGCTTTTTCTGTTCAAACCGGCGAACAAACCAGTCGTGGATTTGAACTCAACTTGGGAGGAGAAATTTCACCGGGATGGAAAATGACAGCAGCCTATACTTACTTAGATGCTTTTGTGAGTGAAGACAACAGCGATATTGAAGGAAATCGTATTGATAATGTACCCGAAAACCAATTTAGTTTATGGTCAACCTATGAAATCCAGAAAGGTAATCTTAAAGGATTGGGGTTTGGTTTGGGACTATTTTATATCGGAGAGCGTCAACGGGATTTAGATAATACCTATGAACTTGGAAGCTACTTCCGTACCGATGCAGCTTTATTCTACAAACGGGATAATTGGCGTGCCCAATTGAATATCGAAAACCTGTTTGATATCGATTATTTCCGTTCGGCAAACTATGACTTTATAGGAAGTGGGGTTAATCCCGGAAAACCTTTTGCTGTTACCGCATCGTTTGCGATAGATTTTTAATTGGTCAAAGTTAGCATAATGTACAAAAGAATTCATGCAATAGTATTGCTGTTTGTGTCTGGTATCTTAATAGTTTTTATGGTATCAGCTTGCAACAGCAATACTTTTACTCCAAATCAACTTGATAGTTCTTCCACACAGAACTGCCGTGTCATCAAACACGCTATGGGTGAAACTTGCGTTCCTCAAAAGTTTGAACGACTCGTGACTCTGGATTCTGCATCTTTTGAAAATGCGATCGCACTGGGTATTAAATCTATTGGTACTGTTTTCGATAGTTCATCTCACTTGAAAGATGAGTTTGCACAAGTTAAGAATATTGGAGAACTTGACCAACCGAATTTAGAAAGTATTCTTCTTCTTAAACCAGATTTGATTGTAGGATTTGACTACCCAGATTATATTTATTCACAACTCTCACAAATTGCGCCGACGGTAATGTTTAATCATGGACATAGCGGTCAGTGGAAAGATATGTTTAAGAAACTTAGTGCGGCACTAGGTAGAGAAAAAACTGCAAAACAAGTAATGGATAAATATTACCGTCGTTTAGAGGATTTTAAACAGCAAATGGGTAATAATCCTGCAAAAATTAAAGTTTCTGTAGTGCGGGTTTATCC
>JBHJOU010000130.1:0-2031 GCA_050329355.1 Rivularia sp. (in: cyanobacteria) | reverse complement strand
GAAAAAGCCGTAACTAATTGGCAAAATTGGCACGATTTTAAAGAGTTGCATCGTGGAGTGCAAGATTTGTCAGGTAAAGCGATGAAACAATTAGGTTCCCTTGGTGGTGGAAATCATTTTATTGAAGTTTGTGTAGATACAGAAAACCAAGTGTGGTTGATGCTGCATTCTGGTTCCCGTAATATTGGCAATAAATTAGCGCAGTATCATATTAGTACAGCGAAGGATTTAGCTAAAATGGCGGTTAATAAGTTGCCAGACCCCGATTTAGCTCATTTTATCGCTGGAACACCCGAATTTGCTCGTTATTGGCATGATTTGCAATGGGCGCAAGAATATGCCCGTTACAACCGCGATGTGATGATGGCAAGATTTAAGCGGATTATTGAAAAACATTTGGCTGGTGGAAAAGCTTTTAAACCATTATTAGAGGTGAATTGTCATCACAATTATTCCGAGAAAGAAGTGCATTTTGGTGAGGATGTGTACGTTACTCGTAAAGGTGCGGTACGAGCGCAAAAAGAAGATTACGGGATTATTCCTGGTTCCATGGGGGCGAAATCTTATATTGTTAAAGGAAAAGGTAACGTTGAAAGTTTTTGCAGCTGCTCTCATGGAGCGGGGCGTTTAATGTCAAGAAGTAAAGCAAAAAAAGCTTATACACTTGATGATTTAATTGAACAAACAAAGGGTGTAGAATGTCGTAAAGATGAAGGAATTTTAGATGAAATTCCCGGTGCTTATAAGCCGATTGAACAAGTTATGGAAAATCAATCAGATTTAGTCGAAATTGTTGCGACTTTAAAGCAAGTTCTTTGCGTCAAAGGATAAATTATGTAGAGACGTTGCAGTGCAACGTCTCCTTGTATTTTGAATTGTATCGAGAAATTAGTAATATCATGTCCCGATGATGAATTATGATTCGTTTTTGACTACTAATGGTTAATAGGTAATTTTAACCTTTAACCTTTAACCTTTAACCTTTAACCTTTAACCTTATTTAAATGCATTTTTTAAACCGATTCTCTACAACATTAGTAGTAACTAGAATACTGCAACTTGGAATAACAGTGATGCACCCGTTGATGAATTAAAATTTACTGCATTGTACGGTGGAGTGATTTCTTTCTTAGCTACTGATAGAAAAAATTAAATCTAGAGACAAAGAAAGACCATTAGAAGTAAGCTAATATCAGAAATTAAACTCCAAGTGTGTCAAAAATATAGAGACTCAAAAAATTAACATCAACCGAGTTAAGTATGACACCTCAAGAATTTTTAGAAAGTTTGGCTTTAGCTGAAACAGATTCCCAGAGACTAGTAATTGTTGCGCGATACTTGGATACAACTGCCCTAGATAATGCTACGACTAAAAGATGGAGAAGTCTTAGTTACAGCAACGAAATTCAAATGTCGCTCAATAATCTGGCTTTTCATCTAGAAGCACTTGCTGAGACACCAGTAATATAAGGTTCGTAGTTGCGCTTCAGCGCTGAAGCGCAACTACAAACAAATTTTTTTTAATAGACATCTCCGACAAAGAATTTGAAAAATATAAGTAGGTAGGTACAAAAAAATAACGCGCTTATAAAGAAATGTAAATCAATCTTAAACCCTCTTACAAGACAGCCTTTTGCATGAAAGCCTCTTGCCTTGTCTCAATGATAATTTTCCGTGCTGATCTACTTATACGATAAAAAGTAATACAAACCGAAAAACTCGCTAATGTCATGCAAAATAACTATAAAACAGCTTACAAACAGCAGTTACTAAATGACTTTAATTCCAGAACTAACTATGATAAAGGTAGATTTTATATTCCGATTGCCAATAAATTAGTTGAATTTGCGAATTTACAAAACGGAAATAAAATATTAGATGTCGCCACGGGTACGGGTATTGTGGCGCTAAATGCTGCGGAAAAAGTAGGTAGTGAAGGTAAAGTTATTGGGATTGATATTTCGACAGGAATGTTGAGTAATGCTAGAAAAAAGTTAACTGAAACTAGTTTACAGAATGTTGAATTTATTG
>JBHJOU010000078.1:0-3591 GCA_050329355.1 Rivularia sp. (in: cyanobacteria) | reverse complement strand
AAAAATACTAATTAAAAAATACTAATTAAAAAATACTAATTAAAAAATACTAATTAAAAAATACTAATTAAAAAATACTAATTAAAAAGTTGACTGATTGTAAGAAAATAAATAGTAGTTTCGAGAACGTATTATAATGTCAGAATTAATACAACTAGATTTTTTCGATTTGGCGATCGCTGTAGGATTAATGGTGATAGCCATTGGTTTGTCTATTTGGGAAAAAATCGGACTGGAGTTAAATTTAGCCGTTGCTACTGGTAGAACGATTCTACAGTTAGTAGTATTGGGATATATTCTAGATTTCATTCTTGCTTTAAACAACATTTGGGCAGTTTTGGTGATTTTAGCAGTAATGTTGACTCTTGCGGCAATTGTTGCCAAAAATCGCATTACCAATAAAATACCTCAAGTCTTACCTTTGGTGTGGGGTTCAATGTTCTTGAGTACTGCATTTACGTTGATTTATACGAATTTTCTGATCATTCAACCGGATAGATGGTATCAGCCACAGTACGTAATTCCTCTAGCTGGAGTTGTATTAGGTAATGCAATGAATGCGGCGGCAATTTCCGGGGAAAGATTAGTTAGTACAATGAATGCAAATCATGCAGAAATAGAGACTCACCTCAGTTTGGGTGCAACTCCACAACAAGCAATTAAGCAGTATCAAAAAGATTCTATTCGTGCCGGTTTGATTCCCACCATTAACCAAATGATGATAATTGGCATGGTAACGATTCCGGGATTTATGAGTGGATTAATAATTAGCGGTGTAGATTACGACAAAATTCCTTTTCAAGCCGCATCAGAAGCCGCATCCTACCAAATTTTACTGATGTTTATGGTCGCATTTAGCAACCTATTAACAACAATATTACTGACTAAAGCTCTTTCTCGTCAGTTTTTCAACTCCCAAGCACAATTAATCAGATAAAAAAGGTTAAAGGTTAGGAGTTAGTTGACAGTTGACAGTTGACAGTTGACAGTTGACAGTTATTAATTTACCCATTACCCATTACCCATCTTTCTATCAATAAAAAGAATACCATTCAAATGGTCAATTTCATGTTGAATGAGAATCGATAACATTCCTTCAGCAACAAGAGAAAAGGGTTGATTTTGTCGATTCCAAGCTTTTAATTTGACCTGATTAAAACGTTTTACGGTTTCTCTTCGTCCCGGAAAACTTAAACATCCTTCACTTGAATCAATTAAATAGTCTTGATTTTCAATTTGAGGATTAACAATACATAATATATCTTCTTGTTGATAATTTCTACTTTTATTACCTGCAATACGCTTTGGATTTAAAATAAACACCCGTTTCAATTCTCCAATTTGAGGTGCTGCTAATCCCATAGAATCTTCTGCTAACATGGTATCAATTAAATTTTCGACCAAAGCGTGAAAATCCGAGTTAAAAACCTCAATTTTAGTTGATATTTCCCTTAACAAAGAATTAGGATAACAAACCAGAGATTTGACAACCATAAAAATTATCTTCTAGAATACAAGACTACCACTTACCATCCGGACATTCAGAAGTTTCAATATTTGCCTTTACCAACATAAAACATCCACAGACAGTACAACGTTTGGCTTCTGCATTGTACTTTTCACAATTAGAACAAATTTCCAATCTTCTTTCTACATTACTCTTTTGAGCCAGAATTCTATCTCCACATAATCCCTGTTTCGCAGTTTTATACGCTTCCGAAAATAGACTTTGTAACATTTTTGAGCGACTGGGATAACTTGGGGGTGACGGATTACTCATGCTACAACTCCTGTAATCTTAAAAAGTATTCTCAACAAATCATAACATCTTAAAATATTCATGCATGGAATTTAGCAACATACAATCAAGTTATTATTTTTAGATCAATTAAACAAAAAAATCTTGTATCTTACTCAGAGTTTCAGTCCTAAATCTTTGATGATTCTTTAAACTAATGTTTAATCAAAAATAATCGAAGTCGGTTAAAATCATAACGATATCTTAACCGACCGATAAGAAATTCAATTAGAAGCCGAAATCATTTTAATTAATTAAAAAACGAGTTACCGGCACAAACTTAAAGAAAGCGTACTCATACCATACAGTCCATATGAAATCACGAATCCAGGTTGATCGCATTTCTGGACGAATTTGATAATCAAAAGAGGTATCAGTAGCACCAACTCTAGTCATAGCATGGTTACAACCACAACCATGTTCTTGGAAAAATCCATGTTTGGAAGAGATACTTTGTACCATTAATTGAATCGGAAATACCTTTTGTCCGTGTAAAGAAGCATCCCAAGCACGAGCATTTAGTTTGTCTTGCTCAGAAAATCTTAACGGACGTACTTCTGATACCTCCTCTCTGTAAACGGGAGCTAAATGTACGTGATAAAAAGAAGCTGGTAAATCGTAACCAAATTCTGCAAATAAAGCTTTACCAATTTCCACAATTTGTTTGCGATTGTGATAATCTTCTTCTTCTGGAGAAAGTTGTTTTTCAATTGAATCAAAGTTAGGATATCGCTCTACATCAAAATCCTTACCGTAGAATTCAAGAGCTTCCCAACCTAAAGTACCGAATATTTGACAAAAAGCGGGCTTTAAATGGTGTAAATCGTCAGATTCATTGAATAAATCAACATCACCGCTAGACATTTTGTGAAGAAATAATTGCGCCATCTTCACATATTCTTCGGGATTAGAAAGCTTAGTATTAGACTTACCCGCATAAATATCTTGCCAAGATTGGGGAAGTTTATCTACAGATGTCGCTTGTTCTCCTTCAATTACAACAGATAATGATTTTGGAGAATTAACAACAAAATCTTGCTCAATAGGATTTGCAGTAGCTTGTGGTGTCATTTTGCTTTTCTCTCTTGAGTCAAATAGTTAATAAAGATTGCCGCAAACAATCATAATCATTATCGACAAGGTATTTATCTCTACCTTAATTAAAAGTAATATTGCACAAGTTTTTTTAATTATTTGAGGTGGAAAAATTTATTTTAATTAGTTGCAATTAGTTACAGAATGTGTTTGCATTATATTTATTTATGTACGACTAAAGGTCTTATCTATCTATGTTTATATAATAGTTTCTCTAAACAGTAATCAGTAAACAAAGTTGAAATTCTTTTAGTATCCAGCCATTAATAAGTCGGGTTTTTGGTTAAAATATCTCTAATACAGCGCAAATATCATAAAAACCCCAAAGATCACGAACCCTCCCCTTGACAAGGGGAGGGTGCCGTTAGGCGGGTGGGGTATTTCTATAGCTGCTATAAAATACTAGAAATTGATAATTTACCTTCTAACTGTAATTTAGCTTTAGCACAATAAGCGCACTGACAACCAAGTTGATCGAGAATAGGATTAGAATTATCAGTTTGATTTAAGGTATTTAAGAGATGAGTTGATTTTGCTGATACAGTATTAATATGTGTTTTAGCAGATGTAGAATTAATCGGAGATGCTGCTACGGGATTTGCGAAAAACAACATAGAAGCAATTAGTAAAGGTGAAGCAAATAAAACAAGTTTTGCGATAATCATAATTTATTGATTACATAGATTATATTTTCGGTT
>JBHJOU010000124.1:0-5315 GCA_050329355.1 Rivularia sp. (in: cyanobacteria) | reverse complement strand
AAACTGAGATTAATATTATTAGCAGTTTAATTGTTAATGGCTGTAAAATTGCAACCAAAAGCAAGCAGGAAATGTATGTTGTGCGTTTTATTTTCGTTTTACTGCTATTAGGTCAAGTGTGGTTGCGTTTATTGCAAGGAAAAACCTGTCATCGTAATGTTTTAGAGCATATGGTGAAAGTGGGGCCAGGTTCGATTTCTCCCGTGCTACTGGTAAGTTTTTTTGCAGGGATGATTTTTACGATTCAAACTGCAAGGGAATTAGTGCGGTTTGGTGCAGTTAATGCTGTTGGTGGTGCTTTTGCTTTGGCTTTCTGTCGGGAATTAGCTCCTATTTTAACCGCTAGTATAGTTGCTGGACAAGTGGGTTCGGCTTTTGCTGCGGAAATCGGTGCGATGATAGTCACCGAACAAGTTGATGCGCTTTATATGTTGAAAACTAATCCAATTGACTACTTGGTTCTTCCTCGGATTATTGCTTGTTGTTTAATATTACCAATACTAACTATTTTTTCTTTAGTTATAGGAATTATTGGTGGAATTTTTGCCGCAGCAGAGTTTTATCAGGTAGTTCCAGAAATATTTCTAGAATCGGTGAGAAATTTTCTCGAACCATCAGATTTATTTATTATCTTGCTCAAAGGTTTCATTTTTGGACTTTTAGTTGCTTTTATTGGTTGCAGTCATGGTTTAGCAACTTGTGGAGGTGCAAAGGAAGTAGGACAATCTTCAACTAAGGCTGTTGTAACCAGTTGGGTGATGATTTTCATCACAGATTTTTTCCTTTCTCTAATATTTTTTGAAAAGCCGATATAAAAAATATTTATAAAAAACATTGATTGTGAATAAATGTATCGATTATTGGTAATCATAAGGTAAGCTGGCACAGGACTTACGATATTATCACAAATGGTTGATGGTGCGTGACGCTACAAACCTTCAGGACTTACGCGATTGTCACAAGACTCGGATGGTGCCGTACTCTCACTTTCATCTGATTGCGTTAAGAATTGCTGCAGTGTACAAGCACCCTACAAAAAAATGTGCCTTTTTGCTAAGTCCTATGGCAAATCATCATAGATATAGTATGCCAAACTTAATAAAGACGATCGCGATCGCAAAAAAAAGATATCTTTATCAAATTACAAGCAATAGATAACCATGTACGCTGTAATTTCCCCTCAAAAAATTCAACTCCCCCCCGGAACCGTAGTCAGAATGCCCGGAACCTGGCAAGATTATTGTATGCTGCGGGATAGCCGAGGTGATGGTTCTATTCCCAGGATTAAGTATCGCAATGGCGAAATTTTACTTATGAGTCCGCTACCCCGACATGGACGTGAAGCTAATATTCTGGCGGATATTGTTAAAGTACTGCTAGATAGCGAAAACCGCAATTACGAAGCTTTTACCCCAATTACAATGGACATTCCCGAAGAAGGTGGGATTGAGCCAGACTACTGTTTTTATATAGATAACTGGAAAGCTGCCGTAGGTAAAGACCGGATTAATTGGCAAATTGACCCACCACCGGATTTGGTAATTGAAATTGATGTTACTTCCTATACTGCTGCCGAAGATTTTCTTCCTTACAAAGTTCCAGAAGTTTGGTTATTTAAAAAAAGCGGTTTAAGTATCCATAGTTTATCGGGGAATAGTTATCAAGAGCAATCTTTTAGTCAGTATTTTCCGGTAATTGATTTACCTACAATTATTACCCACGTGCTGCAAATTGCATCGGAGCAAGGAACGGGAGTAGCAATACGGGATTTGCGAAAACAATTTAGTAGGTAATGGGTAATTGATTTTAGACTTTAGTCGATAAATTTTTGAAGTAGCTTGCAGCTTATGTTTCAATCCCGGTGGAGGGATTAGTTTGAATTGCAATTTCCAACACCACCAGGCTACCGCAACCAAGCATCAAATATCAAGCAAAAAATATAGAATTACTGAAGGGGCATTTCTCCACCGATGCGCTTGACTTTGGTTTGACAGCAAGGACAAACGCGATAAAAACAAATGCTGTCTTCTTCGGATTTGATCAGTTTAGCATACTGAGTATCAGTCAAATCCCACTCAGACGATCGCGATCGCAATTAAAGGTAAGGTGAATATAATTCGTAATTCGTAATTAGGGTTCCCCACAAATAAAATTTAGGGGAACCGAACATTGCCGCCGTGATTAACATTGAACTGCCATTCCTAACTCCTGACTTTCTTAATCAACCTTAAAAGTACCCACACTCTGTTGCAGACGCTGAGAAATTTCTACAGTTTGCTGTAGTGATACAGATGCTTGCTCAGAATAAGTTGTAGTACGTTGGGAAATATCGGCAATATCTTTGATCAAATCACTAACTGCTTGAGATGTTTGCACTTGAGATGCAGTAGCCTGCGAAATCGAATTTACTAAGGAGTCAATTTGACGAGAAACCTGTAAAATCTCATTCAAGGAATATTTCGCATCTTCAACAATGCGGGTTCCTTCGACTACGCCCTTTACTCCAAGTTCAATCGATTCTACTAACTCACTGGTTTCTCGCTGAATGTTTTCTACTACTTGCTCAATTTCTTTGGTTGCAGAAGCACTTTTGGCTGCAAGTTCACTAACTTCTTCTGCGACTACGGCAAAACCTTGTCCTTGCTCACCAGCACGTGCTGCTTCAATTCCAGCGTTGATTGCTAATAGGTTGGTTTGCATGGAAATTTGGTGAATTAATGCTACAACTCTACTAATTTCTTGAGTAGATTCACCCAACCTTTTGACTTTTTTCGCAGTTTCACCAACGGTTTCTCGTAAATTAGCAATATTTTGTACTGTTAAATCCATTGCTGTATCGCTTTGTGTCGCAGCAGTTGCAGCAGAGTTAGCAACTACAGCAGCTTGATGAGCGTTTTGTGCTACTGTTTTGATCGAATCTGTCATGTTATCAACTGCATTTAAAGTCCGATTGATTTCTGCTGCTTGGGTTTTAGCTTCCGTTGCTAACAGAGCGATGGCGCTGGAATTAGAACCTAAAGATTCATTCACCTGAGAAGCTGATGTTTTGACTTCGGTGACAATTTCGCGCAAATTTTCGACAATTGAGTTGAAAAAGTCAGCAACGGTACCAATTTCCCCTTCAATGACATCAGCACGTACCGTTAAATCTCCCATTGCTGCACCTTCAACATTATTCAGCAATTCTAGAAGCTGCATTTGCAGTTTTTCTTTTTGCTTTCGTTCAATCTCAGAAGTGGTTTCGGCTGTGTTTCTTCCTTGCTGTATCTGTCGTAAAAGTTCTGCTTGCTCTAAAGCGTAGCTAATTTGAATCCCTACTTGTTTAAACAAGTTTACTTCTATTTCTTGCCAAGAACGCATACCCGCACAATCATGAGCAACCAATAAACCGTGTAATTTGTTGCTGACAAAAACTGGTGCTAGTAAAAACGCTTTAACATCCAACTCTTTAAGCTGTTCGAGGTAAGATTGGTTTAAACGTAAATCCTGGATATTTTCAACTACTTTAATGCTGCCAAATTCATATTCATCCGGATATTCCTTAACTTGATAAGGATCATCAACTTTTATCCCTAAAACAGCATTTAAACTGTAATCAACCGATTCCGCAATAATTTCACCTGTTGATTCTTCTAATTTATAGAAAACGACTCGATTTACTTGTAAAGTTTCTTGTGTAGTTGTGACGACTGTTTTGAGAATTGTTTCGGCGTTGAGAGTTTCTCGAATCCGGCTGGTAATTTCGTTTAATTGCAGTGCCACTTTTGCTTCTAATTCTTGACGGCGCACTTGTGCAATAATACTGTCTGCCATCGTATTGAAATTAACAGCTAAATCACCAATTTCATCAGTAGCGAAAACCTCCGCACGAGAAGTGCGATCGCCATAAGCAAATTTCTGTGCAGTTTCTTGCAGATTTTCGATGGGAAGAATCATTGTTCGACGTAAAATTACTGCCCAAAAACCAACTACAAACAAAGCTATTAAGATAGTTAGAGCTTGCTCTCGCAAACTTTGGGTTAACATACTATTAAGGGCTGTTTCGGGAGTTCCTCGTACTAAAATAGCAGCAGGTTTTTCTGAGTAAATGACTTGTTGATTGTCTGCTGATTGAATAATTTGGTTGGGAACAGCCTTGAGTGCCACTGTATAATTTATACCTTCTACATTTATCCGTCCGGTAACTACTTTACCTTTAGCTTGTGCAGCGGCTGCTAATAAAGATTTACTTTGAGGAGGTAAAGGTACATTCGATGTAACTCTATTTGCTTCGGGACTAATTTGAAGAGATGTTGCTAGCTCAAATTCTCCTGTGGGTTTGTTTAAATAAATTCCGCTGTAACCACCATCAAAAGCTTGTAACGTTTTCTTAACAATGACATCTTTGCCGTTGACAATATCCCCAGAAACCAAAGCACCAATAACTTCTTGGGTTTGAGGATTTTTTACAGGTGTGACAGTATAGCGAATTAAAGCATCTTTGTTTTTCAGATTTTCGGGTAAGGATGGAAATTCTTTACTCAATTCTGAAGTAGTAATAATCGCACTTGCTTTAATTTGTCGGGGGTTTTGTAAAACCTGACTGACTAAATTATTAGGGTTAAAAGTCTCACCCACACGGTTATTATTAGCACTAGCAATAATATTTAAATCCGTACCTACCAAAACCGCATATTCAATGTTTCTGGCTTTGATTTCATTTTGCAAAATTCGCTCAACAGAAGCTATTAAAGTGCTGTTTAAAAAACGATTAGTAGCCTTGAATGTAGCTGCTGTAATAATTGCCTCATTATCCGATTGTCCCCGAAAACCAAAGCCCATTTGATCGATTTTGATATTGTAATTAATATCCGCTACCGCAACTTCTGACTTGGCTTGTTCAAGCAACTGATTCCTTAAACCTCTAGTAATAATCAAGGTACCTCCGATACCTATACCAAAGATAGATACCAATTGACAGAAAATTAAGGCAATCAGTTGTTTACGGCTAATTGGCAGGTTATAAAACTTTTTTAGCCAAGTATTTTGCTTATTCGATGAAGTTGTTTTAACAGAAAAAGTTTGTGGCGATACTTTAGAAGTATAATTCATTGGTTTGGCTAAGGATTTTGTGAGGTAAGTATCGGAAATTATTTAGTGATTTTATTGATTAGAACTATTAAATATAAACTGTCGTCAGCAGATTTAGTAAGCTATTTTAAAACAAAATACAATTAATTTATATTTGTATTTTTGAGTCAATTTAATTCCGATATTTTGATATTTTTTTTATTTCAGCATCAGAATATTTTTTATAGGACTTACGCAAAAGTACT
>JBHJOU010000178.1:0-3165 GCA_050329355.1 Rivularia sp. (in: cyanobacteria) | reverse complement strand
TCCAAAGATGTCGCAGTATAACGAACAATATTATCTTGAATACCACCAGTACTTTGATTAATTTCTAACTTAATTCTTCGTTGAGAAAAACCAGAACTTTCTGGAGGATTAACTACTAAAATATAAGTTCTACCAGCATCAGTTTGACCTCTATTAGGGTCGAATAAAAAGTTGTAAAAACCCTCATTTGAATTATCTAAAGGGAATGGGTTAATATTAGTTTCATTTGGCTCAATTCCTCTAAAAACACCATTCCCTTCAATATCAGGTAATTCCGTAGGGGTTAATTGAGTTAACTGTCCTAATTCCGTTCCCGTGGAGTCATTCGAGTCAGGGTCATATAAAGCGACAGTATATCCTGTATAATCAGGTAAAACTTCTCCCCCACAACCTAAAATTCTTCCTAAAGGATCAACTAATCGAGCATCCCGAATCGTTTGTATTTGACTGGTGCTGCCGCGAAAAATTTGATTAGCTTTTCGATTTGTATAACTAAATTCAGCTTGGTTACTAATAGTTGGACTCGGAACCTTTTGAGCGAATACAGATATCGGACTTTGAATAATACTTCCTGCTAAAAAGGTAGCCGCTATCCGTTTAAACCAGCTACTACCATAGATATGGTATCGCTTTTCTTGGCTACACACGAATTTCTCCTTATATTTACTTATAATTAAACCGCTCACGTTCGGTTGATTTAGAGACTTAATAGTCCACCACATTAGTTATCTCTGTTGATCTCTTTTCTCCGTGTTCTCTGCGTCTCTGCGGTTTTTTTCGGTAATCTTTTCGCGGAAAAGTCATTCCACTAGGGAGCGAGACGCTACCACTACAAATAGATGATCCCGCAGAATTAATGTGGTGGACTATTAATACTGCTAACTTTGTTCAATCTAAAATCTAAAATTGACTTACCGTACCTTTACTTGATAAGTCCCATCAACAGAAGCTTTTGCAGGAACTGACTTACCGAAATTCCAACGAATGTGAGTATAAGCAGTATCAGGAGCAGGACGAGTTTCTACCTGACCATTAGGTAATTTAAGTTCAACAGTGGGATTTTTGACAAAAGTCTTACCACCATTAATACTGTAAGTAATTTGTGCGTCCGTCCTTTTATTTACAGTTGCAGAATTAAGTACGTAAACCATTCCTTTAGGAATCGGTTGATTAATTGCAAGGTTATTAACCGCTTTCTCACCATTATTCGCACCCGATATCGAGTAACGAAGTACTTCTCCTTGCTGCACTTTAGCCCCATTTGACAATTCTTGCCAAATTACTTTTTGCTTACCTTGAGCATCTTTTTGGACAATTTTCTTTTCCGCTTTCAAACGTAAATTTACTTGTCCTTGTTTGGCATTTTGAGCAATAGCAACCCCATCTTGAAATAGATTAGCAATTACAGGAATCTGATTTCCAAATGTTAAACCTGCAATTAATGCAACTACACCTAAACTTGCTACAGAAGAACGCTTCATAATTAATTACCTCAAAAATTATTGCTGTTTCTGATTCCCAGTATCGGTTCCTGGGAACTAAGATTTGGAGGCTCAGCCTCCTGGTTAACCCTGATTACGGTTGTGCTGGTGGTACAGGAGGATTACCAGTCAATCCAGTACCATTAATCCGACGCTGGAAGATAAAGGTTCTCGTCTCTTGAGGTGCAACATCTTTACTAACTGTGACGACATATTTGGTAACATCAGTTGTAGGTGTTGTACCTGTCTGGTCACCGTTGGGAGTGAATTGAATATTTGCACTACCAGAATCCTTCGCCGAACCAGTAATATTACTAGTGTCTATTTCCCCATTATTATCGTTATCTTTCGCCCAATTGTTACCGAGTTTGTCATCCGTACCATCCTCAGTAATCTTGATATCACTAGCGTTCAAAATAACGTTGTCAGTACCAGATTGAGGCTCAGAAATGTTCTTATAAGTAATGCGGTACTCTAAAATATTTCCAGGTGCAGGCTTCTTAGGAGTAGTACTAAATGTTTCATCACCTGATGCTACATTTGGACCAGTAGCTTTGAGTACGCGGGTTTCTTTGACCATTTGTAGATAGCCAGTGTAAACGCGGTTGATAGTAATGTTTTCTGCGGGATTTCCATTACTGTCGTTATCGGGAGTATTATTACCATCGTTATCAACGAAGGCTTTAATCGGTACTGGATAGCCACGCTGGACATCAGTATCGGTAGAAAGTTTGGTACCTGCGGGTAGATTTACTTCCACACCATAATTTTGAGTAGCATTAGGTGCAACTCCACTCATCTTGACTGGGGTTTGACCAGTTTGAATAGTGAATGTACCACCGTTGTATGTATAAGTCGCTAACTGACTATCATAAGTAATTGTAACTACCGTACCATCAGGTAAGTCAGTTGTAGTAGCTGGTGCAATCGGTTGTAAGACAATATCAGCAGCAGCAAGCCCAGTATTTAAAACTGTATTCGTGAAGCTCACACCATCTGGATCGATTGCTGTACCAGGTTTAGTTTCCGCAGGTACCAACGAAGATTTATTAGTAAAATCTTTATTATTATCATTCTCTGCAACCGCATCTGGTGCATCCTTGGGACCATTTAATAAGGAAGTATCTCCCAGTTGGCTGATTGTGAAGACGTTTACTTCACCACCTGCACCCGTACCCGTGTTGTTATTTTGGGTATCAACACCGAGAGTCTCAGCTTCTTCAGGAATACCGTTACCATTGGTATCTGCGGGGTTAATAGAACCATCATTAATTTCACTATCGGGTAAATCATCTGGAGGAAGTTCACCCGGTGTAGTCGTACCAGGGAAAAGTTGAGTTTGCGGATTGTAATTACTGGGATCGTTATCACCAGATTCGTCGTAAACATCCTTACCAGTGGGACTTTCACCAAATAACTGAGCAATGTTCGCAACGATTACTGAGGTTGCAGTTGTGGTATCTACTTTCACAGTAACTTTGAATCCATTTACTTGTTGTCCAGGAGCGATGCTACCAGTACGGACAAAACCAACTCTTGTAACGTTCGCTGGTATGTTGGTGAGGTTTAAATTCTGCCAAGTAGCTTTAGTCGCTATTGTGGCTACAGGAGTTGTAGTAACAACTGCTGTCCAACCCGGAGGAACTACAACACCATCAAGTTTAGTACCTACTGGAATCGCATC
>JBHJOU010000641.1:0-2821 GCA_050329355.1 Rivularia sp. (in: cyanobacteria) | reverse complement strand
TATTAGGAATCACAACAGAGGCAATTGCTCGTAACCCCAAACAAATTTCTTTAATTATTTTCCACTTTCCTCGTCAAATTTCTTTTTTGGAAGATGATGCTACTCAATTAGAATAAGGTTAAAGGTTTAAGGTCAAAGGTTTAAGGTCAAAGGTTTAAGGTCAAAGGTTTAAGGTCAAAGGTTTAAGGTTGATAAATACTAACTTCTATATATAGGAGTCCTACTTGAATATTGAACAAAACTCAGTACAGTTTCTACTCCCTATTCCCCATTCCCTATTCCCTATTCCCTATTCCCTATTCCCCATTCCCTATTCCCTATTCCCTATTCCCTATTCCCTATTCCCTATTCCCTGACCCCAACAGATCAATTCAAAAATCAAACAGGATTCCTATAATTGATCTAAATTAAAAAATATTGCATGAAAACGATTATCATTATTTCAAAGCGATAATCATTTTTATCCATTATGTTATTAGAAAATTCGACTCCTAACAACACCGCATCTGCTGTTAAAACCTTAATTCAACGTCCCCGTCGTCTACGTACTAATCCAGGATTACGTAGTATGGTACAGGAAACTCAATTAACTGTAGATGATTTGATATACCCGATGTTTGTCATGGAAGGGGAAAATCAAAAAGTCGAAATTTCCTCGATGCCGGGATGTTATCGTTATACTTTGGACTTATTACTCGAAGAAATCAAGCAAGTTAAGCAGTTGGGAATAAATGCGATCGCGCTTTTTCCTTTGATTCGGGAAGCCAAAAAAGATGATGTTGGTACGGAAAGTTACAATCCGGATGGTTTAGTACAAACAACCGTCAAAGTGATTAAACAAGCTGTACCAGGGATACTTGTGATTACTGATGTAGCTCTCGACCCCTTCAGTATTCACGGTCATGATGGTATTGTTGATGACAAGGGAGTAATTTTAAATGACCCGACAGTAGAAGTATTGGTGAAAATGGCAATTTCCCAAGCCCAAGCGGGTACAGATATAGTCGCACCTTCCGATATGATGGATGGTAGAGTGGGTGCGATTCGTCAAGCTTTAGATGCCGCAGGATACTTTGATGTGGCAATTTTAGCATACTCAGCCAAATACGCCTCTAGTTATTATGGACCATTCCGCGATGCCTTGGATTCAGCGCCGAAATTTGGTGATAAAAAAACTTATCAAATGGATGCAGCTAACGCTAGAGAAGCTTTAAAAGAAGTAGCGTTAGATATTGCCGAAGGTGCGGATATAGTCATGGTAAAACCCGCTTTAGCATACATGGATATTATTTATCAAATCAAATCCACAACAAATTTACCTGTTGCAGCATATAACGTGAGTGGGGAATATGCCATGATTAAAGCCGCTGCACAGCAAGGATGGATTGATGAGAAAAAGGTAATTTTAGAAACTTTAACCAGTATGAAGCGGGCTGGTGCTGATTTGATTTTAACTTATTTTGCCAAAGAAGTTGCTTTGATGTTGCATTGATTATAATTACGGGTGTCTTGGGGATTCCAAGACACAACTACCCCATTTTTGTAATTACTTTTGTACAGCTTTTCTAACAACTTCAACTTCTAATTCAAGAGCTTGAGCAATTTGTTCGATACTCAACCCCATGTTTAACAAACGGGGGATTGCTTCGAGTTTTGTTTTTTGTTCAACTTCTTGCTCAACTTCCTGGTAAAATTTAGTTTGTCGCCACTCGGTTAATCCAAACATTGCTTCTAACTCCTGTCTACTTTGATTTGAAAATTTATAAATCAACATCCTTTCTACTAATTCTAAAAGCTGCTGACGATTGGTGACATCTGCAAGTTGTAATTGAGTAATTAAATTTCTTCCAACTTCTACTGCTTGCTCTTCCGGAGCAATTACCAAACCAATAATCCTCAACCCGATTGAAGAAGAAGTCTCAACTAATTCATCTAAATATATTACTTGAATTTGCCCATCAGATAGTGATGTTCGATACGCAATCGGAATACCTGGGTCAAGGCTGCGTTTTGCCCATAAAACAACTGCTTGCCAAGTTTTATCAGGTCTATACTGATTTAAATAAACAAAGCTTTCGGTAATTAATCTCCAGTATAAATCATCATCGCGCTGGTATTGTACCTCAACAAAATAAATTGGGTCTTGCGGATATTCAGATTTAGGTAAAAACAAACCGTCGATACGTCGTGCTAGTTCTTTTATCTCCACAGAGGAAAATTCATAATGTAAAGCTTGGGTAGGAGGTTGTTGCAGTATTTCAAATAGTACGCTGGGGAGATTTTGTAGCAAAGTGTAAAAGATTGTATCTGTTTTCATCCATTAACGCTTTTAAGTTTGTGGTAGAGCATATGTATTATATAGCAATGCTATGGTTCTACAAATTGTTGAAAATGTTGCGATCGCACAAGTTTTTTTGACTCACTGGCTTTTTTTTACGCTATCATGATAACGATTCTCATTCTAGTTTGTTATGGTCAGTTTATTACCCGAATCTCAGGAAGACTTGCAAGAAAAAGATATCCAGCATCTGGAGCGGATTCGTCATAGTTGCGCTCATGTGATGGCTATGGCTGTACAGAGGCTATTTCCGGGGACAAAAGTTGCAATTGGACCAGTTACAGATACAGGTTTTTACTACGATTTTGATTGTCCGGTGAGTATTACGACGGATGATTTGGGTAAAATTGAAGTAGAAATGCGGCGAATAATCAAGGACAATTTACCGATTATTCGTGAAGAGGTGGAAAGAGAAGAGATTAAAAAAGAGATTGCAGCTTTAAATGAACCATATAAGTTAGAAATTTTAGAAAGAATTCCCGA
>JBHJOU010000241.1:0-2539 GCA_050329355.1 Rivularia sp. (in: cyanobacteria) | reverse complement strand
AGAGAATACCAAGCCACAGAGCGATATACTAGGCATGGTTATGGTCAAAAATCTTAAATTTTACCTTTTTGAGGTAAATATATTGTTTGGTTACTTTACAGTTATTAATAATTAGAGATAGTTGTAAATAACCATCATGTGCATGAAATATAAGTAATCCCGCGTTTTATTGAGCGTGGGTAGTGTCAAGCTTGAGTTAACTTCAATCATTATAAAAATGAATTCAGGAATTGATCTCCAAGGAAATTTTATTCAAAGCTTGATGGATTTAGGACTGCCCTATGGTACAGCTAAAGCCATTTGGATGCCGTTACCGATGATTTTGATGCTGATTGGTGCCACAGTAGGGGTGCTGGTTTGTGTTTGGCAAGAGCGAAAAATTTCAGCCGCAGCCCAGCAGCGAATTGGTCCGGAATTTATCGGACCTTTGGGATTACTTGCACCAGTTGCGGATGGTTTGAAGTTAGTCTTTAAAGAAGATGTGGTACCCGCAAAAGCCGACCGTTGGCTGTTTACCCTTGGTCCGATCATAGTTGTGCTGCCGGTATTTCTGTCTTATTTAATTGTGCCGTTCGGACAGAATTTATTAATCACTGATGTCGGAATGGGAGTTTTTCTGTGGATTGCTCTTTCTTCCGTTCAACCGATTGGTTTATTGATGGCTGGTTATGCATCAAATAACAAATACTCTCTCCTAGGGGGGTTGCGAGCCGCAGCACAATCTATTAGTTATGAGATTCCCTTGGCTCTGGCTGTATTAGCGATCGCCATGATGTCCAATAGCCTCAGCACCATTGATATTGTCAATCAACAATCGGGTTACGGCATTTTGGGCTGGAACATTTGGCGACAACCAGCAGGTTTCATTATCTTTTGGATAGCAGCGTTGGCAGAATGCGAACGTATGCCTTTCGATTTACCAGAAGCAGAAGAAGAACTCGTAGCAGGTTATCAAACCGAATACTCTGGTATGAAGTTCGCTTTGTTTTATCTGAGTTCCTACGTAAACTTAGTACTATCTGCTTTATTAGTATCGGTTTTGTATCTTGGTGGTTGGGATTTTCCGATTCCCATCAACTTAATTGCTAGTGTATTGGGAGTTAGTGAAGCTAATCCCGTATTACAGATAGTAACTGCCTCTTTAGGCATCACCATGACCGTACTCAAAGCCTACTTCTTGGTATTCCTAGCAATTTTGTTGCGCTGGACAGTGCCGAGAGTTCGGATTGACCAACTGCTAGATTTAGGGTGGAAATTTTTGCTACCCATCGGCTTAGTTAACTTGTTGTTAACCGCAGCCTTAAAATTAGCTTTTCCTGTTGCTTTTGGTGGATGAATCAATTTTAGATTTTAGATTTGGGATTTTGGATTAGTTCTTGAATCTAATCGGACTTACACAACTGGCATATTTTTTTGTAGGGTGCTGTACCCTAGGAGAAATTCTGAACGTAGTAATAACGCTTGTGGTGTCACGCACCAACTACCGATTGTCACACTTGCGTAAGTCCTGTCTAAAATCTAAAACTAATTTTACGGTTACTTGGAGTAAGTAAACCAATTTAAAATTGGTTATGAACTGAATACAACGATTTGAGATTTCGGGTTGACTTATGAATCTAAAATTCAAAATCTAAAATCTAAAATTATAAAGAGAGAGACACTGTGATGTTGAAATTTCTCAAACAAGTTGTTGATTACGGCAAAGAAACCTGGGAAGCCACTCGTTATATCGGTCAAGGTTTAGCCGTTACCTTTGACCATATGCAGCGTCGTCCCGTGACGGTACAGTATCCTTACGAGAAACTAATCCCTAGCGAACGTTTTCGCGGTAGAATTCATTTCGAGTTTGATAAGTGTATTTCCTGTGAGGTTTGCGTTCGAGTTTGTCCGATTAATCTACCCGTAGTGGACTGGGAATTTGACAAAGCCAACAAAAAGAAAAAGCTTAATCACTACAGTATCGATTTCGGAGTTTGTATATTCTGCGGTAATTGTGTAGAGTATTGTCCGACAAACTGTCTATCGATGACGGAAGATTACGAACTTTCTACCTACGACCGTCACGAATTGAATTATGACAGCGTTGCTCTTGGTCGTCTACCTTACAAAGTTACAAATGACCCAATGGTAACGCCGTTACGGGAATTAGTTTACCTTCCCGAAGGAGTAATGGAACCCCACGATTTACCAGCGGATGCTCCCCGTGCTGGTGCTTTTCCACAAGACCTTGTGGAAAAAGAAAAGTAAACTAAGTTAGGAGTGATGAGTTAGGAGTTAGGAATGATGAATTAGGAATGATGAGTTAGGAATGATGAGTTAATAGTTAGGAATTAAAAAAACAACTAACAACCATCAACCATCAACCATCAAACATCAACCATCAACCATCAACCATCAAACATCAACCATCAACCAACAACCAACAATGAAGGACGAAAAAAGTGAATTTAGCTGATGGAGTACAGATAATTTCGTTTGCCATCCTGGCTGCGATGATGATTGGATCGGCTCTGGGAGTTGTGCTGTTTGATAACATTGT
>JBHJOU010000125.1:0-2038 GCA_050329355.1 Rivularia sp. (in: cyanobacteria) | reverse complement strand
ATGTGATTCGCCAGACGCTTAAAAACTAGTTTATCGGTAGTAAAATTAATTAAGTTAAAGGCGCGTTTGGCAATTGAGTCGGACTGTTTCGGTAGTTCCCGTTCTGCTCTTGATAATCCTTCTTTGATTTGTTGGTAGGCATAAGAAGGGAAATCGGCATAATCTCCCAAACTTGATAGCTGCTCGCTGTCTTCTTGTAACTCTTCATGAATAGCAGCAATTTCGTTATTGAGAGATTGAATTTGGGCATCTAGTTGTGACACCTGTTCTGTATTAACAATTTGTTGGCTCTCGTTAAAACGGTCTTGCTCTATGAGTTCTTGGATTTCGTCTTCTGCTGATAATAAATCAAGTTTGGCTTGTTCCCATGTCTCCTGGTTAAATTCTGTAGTTCGCAGCCAATCTTGTGCTTGTTGCAGTTTTGGTAGTGTTGAACGTCTGATAACTCCTTGACTACCACCGTCTAAATAAAAGTGTTCGGTGGGGAATTTCTCCAAAAATCTTTGCTGAAATTTTTGAATAGCACTGTTGTTGGTGCTGGCAAATAACGTTAGATTGCTCGCATCTTCTTCCCCGCGAACAATTCGGAGCGCTCGGCTTACAACTTGCTGTGCTACTAAATGCAAGAATAATTCAGTCTTTCCCGTCCCTGGTGGTCCGTGAACGGCGGTTATAGGATTCTGTTGGGCGTGTTTGAGCGCCGAGGCTTGAAATGAATCGGGTGCGTGAGACGGAAACGCTCCCCAAAACATGGCTTCATGTTCGGGTGGTTTGGGCGAATTACATATGTATTCAACAGCGGGATGATTATCAACCAGCCACTTACAATTAAGGAGTGTATCTTGAAGTTGCTTTAATATGTCTCGCAAATCTTGTTTTAACTGAGCGTTGTATGGTACAAAGTCGCAGCGCAGTAAATAAGGTTGTCGTCCAGCTTTATAGTTACCGTCCGGTAAGTCTACTTGATCGATGAAGTCGTTTATGGTTGAAAATTTTCTTTGCCAAGTATCGGATAGAAATTTAAAAATGCCTTCTGCAACAATTAATGATTCGGCAACTTCTTCTTCTAAGCCGTAGAGTCGCATTAAATTTACAATTACTGGTTGAAACTCGAATTCAGTCAAGTCCCAGCCAGTTTTGCGATACTTACCTCGGAAGATTTGAGAAATATCAATGGTGAAGAGTGGTAGATATTTCAGCTTCTGTTCTTTTCCTCTCCCTTGAACTAAATATATTTGGGGGAAAGCGGCAGCTATTTGGAATTCGTTGGGTTTATCTCGGTTGACTGCGGCTTGTTGCTGCTCCTGGAATTGTTTGAAGTGTTCGCTACTTAGCAACAGTTTATTGCCGACAAGTCTAACATTATCATTGAATATTTTTGGAAAGCGTTCTGACCCACGTTCTATTTCAGCAGTAGTCAGTTCTTCTAACCTGATGTATGACAACCAGGATTGTACTATTTGAATAAGTTTTTCTGACTCTAGCATGGGAACTCCTACTCAGCTCCGGAAGTGGCGTTGAATCTAAGTTAATCTTTTTCTCGTTCATCGGCAACATCCTTTAGTGCTAAAAAGTTTGTCACAAAAATTTTTCACAACTTCTTTTGTCAGGAGTCGGGAGTAGTGAGTAGCTACGGTTTTTATAACTGAGTAATAATCATCTAATAGAATGCGGGCTTGACTACTTACAATTATTACAAAACGTCCCAATCTTCTAAAGCTACAGGCTCTGTTGGGTCGTCATAACGGACTACTGTCCCGTGTAGGGGAGAAAGATTTGTTTCTGCCCTAGCCGAGCGTGTTTCTTGATGTAACTTAGAGCGCAGTCGTTCAACTACAACTTCCCCATCAATGCCTTCACCTCTTTCCAATTGTTCAACAGCGACTTCTACTTTTTGACGGGTTTCTTCAACCCATTTTTGATAGCCTTTTTCCCACTCGTCTAATAATTTCAATGCTTTACTAATAACATATAGCCGGATTTTCATATTTACCTCTAGCAATTTGCGCCCTTATAAATTGCTCATCTTCAAGCTTAA
>JBHJOU010000736.1:0-3455 GCA_050329355.1 Rivularia sp. (in: cyanobacteria) | reverse complement strand
CGATACAACATTTTTTACGTCCAAGGTATGTTTCCTTCGGGGATACAAAATGAAAATGCACCCAACCAATTTAATGATTCGAGGTTTTTAGTTGAAGTAAATCCGACTCCCAGACTGATTGGAGCTTGGGAGGCATCTATCGAACCGGGAAATCATTATACTAAGCAGCCCATGAATAGTGATGGTGCAGCACACATACAAGTACCGGGACATTACAAAGCTTGGCGAATAGGAAAACATTTTGGTCGCGAGCTTGCATTAATTCAGGTTGCACCAGTAAATATAGTTCGTGATTATAACCGTAATTCCAAGGTTGATAAAGGAGATAAAAAGGAATATTCCATAATCGGAGCAAATCAACATAGCGCAAGCGACCAAAAGTTTGTTGATAATGCAAGCGCTGGATGTCCGGTAGGACGAACATCCAAAGGACATCAAGAATTTATGAGTTATTTACGTCAAGATGTGGATTATCAAGCAGATAATAATTTCATATTTTCAACAACTTTTATCCAAGCAAAAAACTTAATGTTTAATAGTAGAATTCAGAAATCAGGAGTCAGGAGTCAGAATTAATGAGACAACCAGCAAGAACATTTCAAGATTTGATTGTTTGGCAGAAATCACACCAGTTTGTATTATCTGTATATAACCCACATTCCGCACCCTAGCTGTCACAAGTTCATAAATACTAAACAGTGAGTGCAAAAGTAGTACTTATAAACTCCGCTAGCCAAGTAATATTTTAAAGGTTAATACAAATAATTATCAATAGTTATGTAAAACTTCTTTCTTATAATGATTAGAGTTTTTATGATGTACCTGAAGAAATTCTTCTTGTAAATGAGTTTTTAGACAGCAAAAAATGTGAGAATTGGACAGATGTTCCGAATCGTCTGTTGTCATGTCTAATATTTCTGAAATTGAAATTAAAAATATAGACCACCTGGGTATAGTAGCAGGAATTATTGATTCTATAGGTTTAGTAGAAATTATTAATGAATACTGTGGAAAGCAAGTAGATGAAAAAATAAGTTCGGGACATATAGTCAAGGCAATGATATTAAATGGATTAGGTTTTGTAAGTAGTCCTTTATATATGTTTCCCGAGTTTTTTAAAGATAAGCCTTGTGAACATTTAATTGGTGAAGGAGTAAAAGCAGAATATTTAAATGACGACAAGCTTGGCAGAGTAATGGATAAATTATTTCTAAAAGGTCTGACGGAGATATTTTTAGCTATTAGTATAAATGTCAAAAAAAAATTTGATATTAGTTCAAAATCAGCACATTTAGATTCAAGTTCGTTACATTTACATGGTGAATATAATAACAGCTTACCAGATGTGATTATTGATATAAATGCAGAAAATGTTATCAAAGCGCCACAAGCTATTGAAATTACATATGGTTATTCTCGCGACCATAGACCAGATTTAAAGCAATTTATTATAGAATTAATATCATCAGGAGACGGAGACATACCATTATTTTTTGAAACTGCATCTGGAAATCAATTAGACTCTTCTAATTTTCCTAAAATTTTTTCAAAATACAAGGAAAAAATCAAAGATAATGACGAATTGATGATTGCAGATTCTGCTTTATATAATGCAAAAAATATAAATTTATTATCTGGAATGAAATGGTTATGTAGAGTACCTTTGACTATAGGAATAGCAAAAGATAAGGTTTCAACATTACTATCAACTGATTTTATTTCTAGTTCATTACCAGGATATTATTATTGTGAAAGAATTGTAAATTATGGCGGAATTGAACAACGATGGTTAATCGTAGAAAGCTCTGAACGTAAAAATTCTGATTTACGGAAATTAGAGAAGAGAATAACTAAATCTAAAATTAACGCATCGAATAATTTAAAAAAACTACTGAATTCAGAATTTAAGTCTGAGCAAGAAGCAATTCAATCAGTAAAAACCTTAAATAAGAAGCTTAAATATCATCAAATTGATAATATTGAATATAAGATAATAAAATCAAAAAAGAAAACAGAACAAAATATTTTTTATCAAGTAAATGCTTCAATATCTGAGAATATAAATGCTATTAAAACTGCATATAACAGTGCCGGACGTTTTATATTAGCAACAAATATTTTAGAGGAAGAATTTCTAAGTAATGATGAAATGCTTTCCGAATATAAAGCGCAGCAAAGTTGTGAAATCTTGCCACCGGGGAGTATCCCCGTGGCAAAGTTTCACGTGAGAGAGGATTTGGATTTATTAAAGACCCTTTATTTTTTGCTGATAGTATTTTTCTGAAATCTCCGGAGAGAATTCAAGCTATGGCTATGATAATGGGTTTGTGTCTATTAGTATATACGTTGGCTCAAAGAGAAATAAGAAAAGCTTTATCAATATCTAAATCTACTATTAAAAATCAGCTTGGTAAAGCTATAAATAATCCGACTATGCGGTTGATATTTCAACGTTTTCAATCTATACATCTAGTTAAATTTAATGATGAAATATCAATCTCAAATTGGACTCCAGAAAGAGAATATATTTTGGAATTTTTACCAGAGAGATGTCGTTACTATTATAAATGCTGAAGTCAATCCACAATAATTTATTTGTAATCAAGACTATTCATTTAATCAATAGTCACAAGTTATAATAACTTTTTATTTATGAAACATAAGTATTATGGGGATATTCAGCTAAGAATAATAAGTTTTTATCTATGAATTCAATATTAAAGATTATTGCTTCTTATTGAGAATATAAATTCTATGTAAGCTCGGTCAATAATACGACTACTCGAATGCCTTAGTCTGCTTTTATTCTTTACATTGAAGAAAATCTCAGTAAAAACCCTTTTGTGACAGTTGGGGCGCGGAATGTGGGATTTACTTTATAAATGGTTTGTTAGCCGTGTAGTAAGTAATTAGCCGAACTTGATATAACGCCAAAAAATCAGTCAGTTTGTTCATAGGTAAAAATCTCATCAAACTTTCCTTGTGCTTCTACTCTACCTGCTTTCATAACAATAATTTGGTCAGCGCGATGCAAAATTGAACGACGATGAGAAACTATAAGACAGGTTGGAGTCCAATTATTATCATGCTGTTTTTCTTTACTATTAACAAATATTCGCGACCATAATGCCGATTCTGTTTGCACATCCAAAGCACTGGAAAGGTCATCAAATACCAGTAATTCCGGTTGACGCAAAAACATTCGCGCTGCTGCTACCCGTTGTATTTGTCCCCCAGATAGCCGTACACCTTTAGAACCAACTAAAGTCTCCAGATTTTCATTCATTGTTGCCAAATCTTGTTCAAATACAGCCATATTTAAAGCGGTAGCAATTTCATTATCATCTTTAGACAAGCCCAATAAAATATTCTCTCGTAGGGTATAGGTAAATAACTGAGGAATTTGAGGAGTGTAAGCACTTCGAGGTGGAATAAAAAAACTACTGGGTTGTTCA
>JBHJOU010000443.1:0-4394 GCA_050329355.1 Rivularia sp. (in: cyanobacteria) | reverse complement strand
GCGTCCCCCAAGCCCCCTCCAAAAAAGTCGATCTGTTTTGTTTGCGGTAATTAATTTATATCCTTATAGGTTTGCTCGCTGTGAGTACATTATTGGGTACTGTTACCAATTTGAAGCGCAAGAAAAGGTAACCTATAAGCGAGCGGTTAATTAGAAATTGGTATAACTACTTTATTCAGCAGCAGAAGTGTCATAAATAGCTCATCCGAAAATATACATCTAAGGGATGATGTAATTATTGTACTATTAGAGTGCATTGTATTATGCCATCCAATTCTAACCGCTCGCTTAAATTTGAAGTCAGGCTTCCTGGGGAACATCCCCATTTATTGCAAGGGCTTGATGAATGGTTGCGCTTGGATTTGATATCTGATGCTCAAGTTAAGCAAATATGCCGAGATAATTTGGTTTGTCAGGTGATTTTAGAACCTGAAACTATACCTAACAAGCTGACACAAAAAGTTGTTTCACAACCTGAGTTAGCTGAGGAAAAGGTAAAGGCTACACCCAATTTTTTCAGTTCAATATGGCGATCGCTGCGAGCAGAATTGAGTGTCCGTTGGCTGCTATTTTTGGGAATGTTTAGTGTCGTAGTTTCCTCTGGGGCGCTTGCTGCGAGTCAGTGGGAAAGATTTACACCTGTTTTACAGTATGGAGTTTTATTAGCTTACACCTTGGGTTTTTGGGGACTCGGTTTTTGGACTGGTAAGCAAGCAAATTTACGGTTGACAAGTGGCGCTTTGCACATTGTGACAATGCTGCTGATTCCAATTAACTTTTGGGCAATGGATAGCTTTGGTTTGTGGCAGAATCCGATAAACTTGCTTTTAGTTGGTATTGCGTCAATTATTTTAACAGGAATAACTGTATTACTTTGTAAGCAATCAATATTTACCGGAAGTGTTCAATTTAGTAAATTATCTTTAATAAATATTCTGGGATTGAGTTACCTACATTGGGGTTGGAAGTTTACAGGATTTCCTTTAATTGCAGTTTATTTAGCTGTTATCGGAACAACTATTATTACCGTTTTTCAAATTCGTACTCGACAACAAGAAGTAGAAAAAAAAGGTTTATCTGAAAGGAATTGGGGAAAAAATGTCACTGCTACGGTAATTATTTATGCCTCGATGTTGGTATTGCTACGAGCAATTTTTGGTGCTGGTGTAAATGTTGTAAATTTAGGTTTAGCTATTGGTATTTATGGTTGGTTAATAGCTTGGTTAGGGCAACGGGAAGAGGATGGGGAGACAAGGAGGCAAGAAGACAAGGAGAGTTTTACTTCTAAGATTTTCCCATCACAAGCAATCGGCGGTGTCTTATTATTCTTGGGTTGGTATGTAACTGTTGAAAATAATCCTTTACAAGCAATTGCGATTAGCGCTTTGGGTTTGTGGTTTTTTAATAGTCGCTTGCATTTATACAGTTTAAAAAGCGATTTTATAGCTTTCTTTGTTGTAGGTTTGCAATCGATGTGGTTGGGTTGGAGATTGTTACCTGCTGAATTTCAATCTTCAATTATTACAACTGCTACTCAATTTACCAATTCTCAAAATTATCCTTGGGCATTATTGAGTGTGGGATTGTTTCCCTACATCATTTTTATGGTGGTGTTTACGGATAGATTTTATATTAAAAATAAACCTGATTTAGCAAGTTTTGGTGAACTATTAACGTTAATTTTAGGGTTTACTTTAACTGCTGTTGCCATAGAAAATCCTATATTACGTTCCCTAAACTTACTTTTATCTACCATCACTCTCGCCATAGTAACCCACAGGCACTTTAATCAAATATCTTCTTCTATCACTATTTCTCTCCCCATCCCCCCATCTCCCCATCCCCCCATCATTTATCTAACTCACATTACAGCAATACTCACTCTTTTTTCCTGGATAAATTTATTTTTCCCAAGTATTTCACAACAGGTTTGGGCGGTTATTTGCTTGGTGGTGATGGTTGGGGAATGGTTATTTAGCGTTGGTGAGGGAATTCTGCGAGGTAGTGCATGGCATATCGGTTTGGTGCTTGCGGGTTTGAGTTATTTGCTGTTATGGACAAATGTAGAATCAATTTGGAATGGTATTTATATAAATCAATCAAGTTGGGGATTAACTTGGTTCGTAACACCCGTAACCCTGAGTATTATTGCTAATCGTACCAGGGAAGAAAGAAAATATCAGCAGATAACAATTAGTATTTTAACAGTCATATTTGCTCAGTTGTTAACTTTACCGTTACCTGGAACTAGATTAATCGGTTTAGCAGTGGGTGCGGCGGTGATGTTTGTGAATACGAGATATTTAAAGAACAAATTAGCTGCGGTAATTACGGTAGGTTTGGCTTTAAGCTTGATTTTTGCAGGGGTATGGGAAAGTGCTTCATTATCCTTTGCAGGATGGTTTGTGTTGTCAGCAGCGATTATTCTGAGTTTGTGGGTAATTCGTAGATTATTGCAGCGCGGCAACGAATTAAACGAATTAGCAAATATATATGCAGTTGCTACAGACTTTTGGGCGACTACGCTGTGCAGTTGTGAGTTAGTATTACTAAGTTTACACGCGGGATGGGTTTATGTTTCTGGTGAATCGGATATCTTAGCCTATGCAACTTCCTCAGCGATTATTTTAGTAGCTTTATCATTTCGTCATTGGCAACAACCGACAAACTCGACATTCTACGGTATTGCCTGGTGTGTAGAATTATTACTTGTTGAGATATTAGCAACTCAAACCAAGCAAATTATATATATTGCGATTGCGAATATTTGTTTGGGTTTAATTACGCAATTATTTGGAGAATGGTGGTGTAGAAAGCAGCAACTATCAATTCCCATTCGCTGGCATATTCTACCTTTGTTATACGCTCTTTTCGGCTTGTTGCTACGGTTGAATACCTTTGATAGCTGGACTGGTTTATCTACATTGGGTGTAGCTTTAATTGTCATTGGTGTGGGAAGACGCAATCAAAAATTAAAACCGCTGCTTTACTTAGGACTTATCGGTGGATCAATTGCAGGTTACGAAGTTTTGGTATATCAACTTCAGCAAGCGTCTGGGGGTGCTATTGGTGATGGTTGGATTGCTTTAGCTACCTTAGCTGCGGTTATTGGCTATATTTATCGCTTATTATCGCCTTGGTTAACAAGTTATCTACACCTGAGTTACAAAGAATTGAAAATGTTCGCTCATTTTCATTGGGCTTTGGGTAGTGTTTTATTAATAGCTGCAATTAATAATCCCATAGAAGCTCACTTATTAGCTTTAGCAACAGGATTATCTTTAACTTCCTACGCAATATTTCAAGGAAGACAGACTGATGAATTACCATCCCAATCAGTTCAAGGAAACATTACAGAAGCAGAAATTTGGGTTTATATCGGTTTAGTCCAAGCTGCTTGTTTAAGATACTTTTTACCAGAGACTTCAATAGTACGTCTTTTCTTAGAACAAATACGTCCTTGGCAAGCAGCAGTTTCCTGCCTAATTGCTTATTCACTTTATAGTTTACCGTGGGAACGTTGGCATTGGTCTAAAAAACCTTGGCAAATTGCTGCATACGTCATCCCGTTAATATCGTTGTGGGAAACTAGAATAGAAGTCTATTCTATCTCTATATTATTAGTAGCTGGTTACTATATTTTCACTGCTCAAATTACCACAAAATTCCGCTTTACTTATATTAGCTTAGCGTTAGTTAATTGGGCTTTATGGCGTGGATTTAGCGATTTAAATTTAAGTGATGGCTTATGGTATATTTCTTCAATCGGCTTATCCTTACTATATATTGCTCAATTCGATCCGCAACTCAAATTACCGCAAAATAAATCATTCCGTCACTGGCTACGAATGCTAGGTAGTGGAATAATTTGTGGATATGCAGTTGTATTTTATCAAAATAGTTTTTTAATACCAGGTTTAATACCGGGAATCTTGAGTTTTATTGCTATATTTGCGGGATTAGCATTAAGAATACGCGCCTTTTTGTATATTGGTACCGCAACATTTTTAGTCACAGCATTCTATCATTTGGTAATATCTATCCTGCGTTATCCCTTCCTGAAATGGGTAATCGGTTTATTAGTTGGGATTAGCTTGATATTCATCGCAGCCAACTTTGAAAGTCGTCGTCAACAACTTACATCTTTACTTAATAATACTAATGATGAATTTAGAGAATGGGAGTGAATCAATGATGATGATTTTTTAGGAAGCGTTCACGTAGCGACTCAAGCGTGAGTATCGTGTCCTCTACTCATTTTTATGGGTAGCTGGATTCCGTGAAATCATCTAAGTTAAAATAATAGGCGATCGCTAAAATCAAATTCCGATGAATATCAATATTGAGATACCCGATGAGGTGCGCGTTTACGTTGAGGCACAAATAACGGCAGG
>JBHJOU010000214.1:0-18765 GCA_050329355.1 Rivularia sp. (in: cyanobacteria) | reverse complement strand
TGCGCTCTTTGCAATACATCGTAGTATAGGGGATTTTCGTAGTACTCTAAATCCGCTGCAATTGATTTGGCTTGGATAATTCCCTGCATATAATCGGTTACTCGTTGGGAATGAGCGCTAGTAACTAATTGGGCGAGGGAGTTGGCAAGGTTAGTTAATAATGTGACTGCTGCTGCTAGAACAACAAAAAATATCACATTATTAAAAGCTGCGGCTTTATCGGCAGCGGTGAGGCTGGCTGCGACTGTATCTATAATTAGTTTGGCGAGATAAATTGAGATTACTGGCAATACACCTTGAACAACAAGGATGATTACACGGGCGATTGTCCAACGAGGGCTACTTTGCCAGACTAATCGCAAAGCAGGCAACAGACGCTGGGTAGTTTGTAATTTTTCTTTTAAGCCTGCTTGCATAATTTAAATAGTTTTTATTGATACATAAATATGATAGTGACCACAGAAGTCGGGTTTTGAGCAAAATTTGTCAGGGTGTTACAAATACTTATGCTAAAAACCCGACTTCTCAACCGGAATGTTCTGCTTCCCAGAAACCGATACTGGGAACTAGTATTTGGAGGCTCTGTCTCCGATTACTCCTATCCCGATCTAAAATTACCCATCTCTCTTTTCTCTTTATATCTTTCCTCTGTGTTCTCTGCGTCTCTGCGGTTTTTTTTCCGTAATCATAAGAGCAAGAAGAGATTACTCTCTCAATCGAATATCTTTTAGTACGCAAATACTATAATAAATTGAAATCATTTATCTCTTACAAATACCTAAGTTAGCTTACAACGAAGAGTTTTTTAGGTATATGATATTACACGATTGCTTTTAGCAACGTTATTTTCTATAAGTTTTACTAATTGTTTGACTGCGTTTTTACCCGCCTGGGACTGCAAGTCCCAGTCTGATAGCAGAAGTCCATTAAAATGGACTAAAAATATTAAGAAAGTGGGTCAAATTAAATATAAAACCTCACCCTCAATCCCTCTCCTTAGTAAGGAGAGGGAGCAGTACGGCAGGGCTCCGGTTTTATCTTATATTTAATTACGCCTACCTACTTACAGCTTTATGTTATTTATATTTTTATTTATATTTTTGATTATTTAGCTAATTATGCGGCTCTGTGCAATATATCAGTTATCTTATACAAGTAAGCAATCTAACTACTTTTTAATAAGTAGTTTAAGTGTCAATTAACTTGATATACAAAGAATATTTGAATGATTTGAACGATTTTTAGATCAAATCAATCATCTCTGACTTTTTTAAGTAAACCCATCCACATATCCGACGGGTTTGCATAATAATCAATTTGCTCTACTTGATATCGACAAAATGCGGAATCAATTTGTAAAATGATATAATCGCCACATTTGACATCTTTACTTTGTGCTGTCATATAAGCTTTAGCTGGGTCTTCTGCAATCTCAAACACGTAGTCACTTCCACGGACGCATTCAGTGAAATCATGGATTTTGTTTTTTTGCTGCCGTAATTTTTTGAAAATTAAATCCGTTAAAGACAAAAAAAATACGCTGGGGTTGATGCCTGACTTACTAGAAGACATAAAATAATTAAAACCACTAATTGGCAGTCTCTTAAAGAAACTATGTTTGTAGATTTCTTTTAACCTGGAAATAGGTAAAAGCAATCCCAATATAATAGCAAGATTAATTAGTCTTCAAGAAATAAAGTTCGCGATAGCAACGAGCTTGCACTAGGTAATACCATTTTTCTGTTACCGATGACAAAACCAGATTACTATGGTTTTTTGGAGAAATTCAAGACCGAAACTACTTGACACTACCCGAACCTATTGTTATACTCACTAAAGTAAAGCTGATGGGGCGTCGCCAAGCGGTAAGGCAGCGGGTTTTGGTCTCGCCATTCCTAGGTTCGAATCCTAGCGCCCCAGTTTACTAAGTTGAAAACATTTTGCAGGTAATAACCTTTCTAACACTAGAAAGGTTTTTGTTTGTCAATTTGGATTCGTTAATATTATGACGGCTTGATTGCTTGTGGATACCCCCAGCTGATACTAAATATCGAAATTAGGATAATGTACGGTGTTCAGATCCCCGGCTTCTTGAAGAAGTCGGGGATCTAAATTCTCGCTATATATTTTCTACATATATTCTTTAAACAATCTTTGTAATATATGTAAAGCATCACGTGGTGACATAAAAGATTTAGAGCAATAATAAATACTAATTATTAAGGCGATCGCGCTGTAGAGTCATTTACGTCTATAGTAAGCATTAATCAATTACTCAGTTCTTAGTTCAATGAGCAATTGGGAGATAAATATTATAGTTTAAACATCTGTTGGAGGAACGATTGGGGTAAAAGTAATGTATTTGACAAATTGACCTGTTTTCATAAATAAAAGCAAGTAAATTTATTGACCCCGCATTTTGTCCGGAAAAATTTATGTGCGATAAGTAATATTACAGTGAGCTAAATTTCGATTAAATTGCCGTATTTATCAGTAATAAAGGGTTTGAAGTTGTGAATTTACATAAATTAATTTATCTTACTGTAGTAAAAACTGAATCTGAAAATTTTCAAAAACTAATCAAAATTTAACTATAAATTTAACTATAATTTATTATAGATGTAAATGAATCGACAAACATCGGCTACGTAATGTTACTGTATATATAGTGCATCGCCAGCCGCAGACTGGTATCTTCAATACTTCAAACAAGGTAGTGTATCTGTTAGATAAGTTTTTAACAACGTTTGAGGAAAGCTTGGAGATAGTTTGGAGTGTAGGTTTTGTTAACTGAAGAAAGAAGTACATGGTGCATCGGTGTTGTAAAGGCTAAACGGAAAACCAAACGGAAAACCAAACTAAATAGTGCCTTTCAGAAATGAAAGCGAAAAATTACGTAAGTAATACAAGCAATTAAAATTTACTATGACTATGCTGAAGTCAGAAAAAAATCCTTACCTCTTTTCTCAAGCAGGTACCCCTTTAAATGATGTTGAAGAAGGTGGATTGAATTTAGGACAAGTCGGAGCAGCTTTACGACGTAGAGCATTATTAATTGTTGGTGTTACGGGGGTAGTAACAACTGCTGCGGTATTGAAAGCAGAGTCAGAACCTCCGATATATCAAGGTCAATTTGATATTTTAACTCAACCAGTCACCGGAGAAGGTAAAGCGATCGCCAACATTCCTCAAACTTTGGGTTCTAGAGATGCCATAGCACCTCCGGAGACAGAAAAAGATGTTGCCACAACGATTCAAGTTTTAAAAAGCCCGTTAATATTAAATCCAGTTGTAGAAAATCTTCAGACGAAATATCCAAATCTGGAATACGAATCATTTATTAAAGGTTTGGTTATTGGCTCGAAACAGAAAGATATTTTAACAGTAGGATATGTAGCCGGAGATCAGCAGCTGGTTAGCGATGTTTTAAAGGAAGTGGCTGATGCTTATCTAAACTATAGCTTGAAGGAACGTCAGCAAGATATCGATCAGGCGATTAACTTTGTTCAAGGAAGAATCACCAACGGTGGGTTAAGACAGCGAGTTGAAGAGTTACAAAATAAGCTGCGAACTCTCAGAAGTGTAAATAATTTAATTGAACCCGCACAACAATCTCAACAAGTATCCGCTCAAATTGCCAGTTTTACCCAACAGCAATTAGAGAATCGGGTGCAGTATGAGCAAATGCTAGCTCAGTATCAAGAGTTACAAAAGGAGTTAGCGCAACAGCCAGGAGAGCGGGTTGGTAATTCGATACTCAGCGAAAACCCTCGTTATCAGAAAATTCTCGACGAAATTCAGAAAATTCAGATTGAGACTAAAAGTCAGTCTGCTGTATTTACAGATAATAATCCCACAATACAGGCTTTACAGCAAAAGACAACTAACTTGATTCCCATGCTGAATGCAGAGGAACAGAGAGTCCAAAATGAATTCCAGAATCGCATCCAAACATTACAAGCTCGCGATTTATCTTTATCTGATAAAATCAATCGGCTGAATGCAGATTTGAGAAATTTGGCAACAGTGACTCGTGATTACGAAAATATCCAGCGGGAGTTACTGATTGCTACAGAAGGATTAAACCAGTTTTTATCCAAGCAACAAGCTTTGGAAATTGAAAAGTCTCAGAAACAGCAACCTTGGAGATTATTAGATCCTCAACTGACTAAAGTTGAACAACCGGAAGCTGTTTCTCAAAGTGCAAAAAGAAACTTGGCTTTGGGTGGAGCTTTAGGTTTGCTTTTGGGTGTTGGTGCTGCTTTGGTTATAGACAAGTTGAGCAATGTTTACTATACTTCTAAGGATTTGAAAGAAACTACCAGATTACCGTTATTAGGAGTAGTTCCTTTCAGTAAAGAACTTGCTGCTAGTGCAAAGCAAGATGCCCAAGTTGGTCGGGTTCATCAAGCAACTCGTGCGGCATTTTTTGAAGTTTTTCGTTCTCTCTACACCAATATTCTGCTTTTGGGTTCGGATACACCGATTCGTTCACTTGTGGTGAGTTCGGCTACACCAGAAGACGGTAAAACTACTGTTGCTATTCAGTTAGCTTTAGCAGCAGCAGCAATGGGACAACGGGTATTATTAGTAGATGCAAATCTTCGCTGTCCTACCATACATCAGCGTGTGGGATTAATGAATATTCAGGGATTAACAGATGTTATTTCCTCTGAATTGGAATGGAGTAATATTATAGAGCGATCGCCACTCGAAGATAATTTGTATGTGATGGCAGCAGGTCCGATTCCACCGGATTCTACCAGATTACTGGCTTCTGTGAAAATGCAGGATTTAATGAACGAACTGCATAATAGTTTTGATTTAGTGATTTACGATACTACACCCATAGTTGGTTTTGCGGATGCTAATTTGTTAGCGGCAAATACTAATGGTGTAATGTTAGTGGCTGGTTTGGGTAAATTGAAGCGTACTGCATTCGCTCAAGCCCTAGAAGAAATTCAAGTATCCGGTACTGCGATTTTAGGCTTGGTAGCGAATAAGTCTAAGGAATCAACAGCTATTTCTCAAAGTAATTATCAACAATATTACAGAATGAGTGTCGAAAGAGTAGAGGAAGATGATTTAGTTGAGTCGGTTAATTCGTCTTCTCTAAATAAAATTAAATTACCTTAAGAATTGGTGGGGTAAGAAGTCGGGTTTTTATGGGGATTATAAGTTTGTTATGGATATTTATCGTAAAAACCCGACTTCTGTGATTATCGATTAACTTAATTTGATGATATTTTTGTTATTCAAACTTAATACTCCATTTTTATCCATCAAAATTAATGTGGTGGAGAAATGCTACGTAAGATTGTCGTCCAAATTGGAGCAAGCTAATTATCTGGGGATATCAAAGCTTGATCAAGTACCTGACGAGCTTCTTCTGCTTTTTCCCGGGCTTCTTTATAGCGTAGATTAGCTTGAGCAAAATTTTTCAGAGCTTTAAAACCTTCTTTGAGGTGAGAAATTTCTTCCTCACTGACGGATTGATCTGAAAACAAGATATCAACTAATTTCCGAACTTCCAAAGCTTCGCTACGTGTTTCTTGAACTTTCAACTTCAGAGTTGCGAGATTACTCAAAAGTTGAACTGCTTCTATAATTGTATCTTCTCCACTAGCAGTATCCATTGATGCTTCTTTTACTTCAATTAATTGCTGAGGGCCAAATCCTTCTTCGAGTTGGGTGGGTAAATCACCAGCTTCCATAATTTCCATCAGCTGATCCATTGCTTTTTCACGAGCTTTGTTGGAATCTTTGCCAGGAACGGTTAGGATGATTTCTGGACTTTGAACAATAGTATAACGAACCATATTTAGGCAGAAGTATTGCCGATAAATCAAACCAAGTTATTAATTTTAACTTAAAATGTGTCTAGATTATCATTTATTGTTTTTTTCATTAAATAAAAAATGCCAAAAATCGGGTATTATTTTGGTATTTACTAAAAAATGTAAATAAATATAATTTATCTCAAATTTATTATCATCGGAATTATATGTTTGAACGCAGAGGGACACAAAGTTTTTTGAAATTGGGTGTACGGCTGAGAAAATTAGGAATGGATAGTAAAGTGAGTAACTTGTCAATGGTTTAGAAAATAAATATCACGGATTATTTTTTTTTGCTAAGTCTATAATCAGATTAAGCCATTGTTCGAGATGATCATTGACAAACATATTTTCTGATAATTCGACTCCTTCAGCACCGATATTAGTAGAAATCACCGGCAATCCTGCTGCCAGCATTTCTAAGGTTTTAAGTTTGATGCCCGCACCTTGAAGTAAGGGTACTATTCCGATTTGTGCTTTTTCAAAATAGGGAGTAGGGTCTTCTACAAATCCGGTTACTATAATATTATTATTATAATTATTATTTTGCAGGTTGATAATTTTTCCAGAAGGATTGGAACCGACAACATACAGTTTGTATTCTGAGTCGATTTTGAGCAGTTTAGTAAAGCATTTTTGCGTAAAATGGATTACTGCTTGTTCATTTTCAGGTCGATTCATTGCAGCCCAAAATAACAAGCTTTTTTTCTCAATTTTATCAGGATTACGTTTAATTTTAGAGATAAAAGAACTAATTTGGGGAGGTTTAATGATAATTTTATTTTCTGGGATACTAAATAAAGAAGTGAGAATATCGCGGTCTTTTTTGGATAAAACCCATAATTGATTTACATTAGAATAAAGCTTTTTTTCAAATTTGAATAATCTGGCTACTTCAACACCTAAAATAAAATTAGTTTCGGACTTTCTTAAAAAAGATTGAGTGAGAATATCGTGTATGTTGATTACTGTGCGAGTATAGTTAGAGTTAATCAGTGGTTTAATCAAATCAAGATAAACCGCAGCGTGAGAATATTCAAAATGAATTAAATCATAAGTGTTTTTTTCTAGTAACTCTTGAATTTTATCAGCTACATTTGTTTGATAACGGGTAGAAAATTTAAACGGAATAGATAAATTAGTTAAACAGCTAATAATTTTATCCGATTTTGTCAGTGGATGGAGAAAAAGGTGATTTCTATATTTATCTACTAAATCTGTAGCAGCGTTGATTTCGGTTTGATTTGCGATCACAACAACATCAACAGTTGTATTATTATGATAACGGTATTGATCTAAATTATTTAAAGCTATCTTTTGTCCAGCTTGAGGATATAAATTAGTAGGAGCATGGGCAGAAATAAATAAAATTTTAGACATTTAATAAATTTTAATAACTGTCAACTGTCAACTATCCAAAGATTACCATTTACCATATTCAGATACAGATGTTTTTGTAAATTGTTTAGTAAATTGTTGAATAAAATATTTTAATTTACGTGCTGTAGGTGGTTTTAAAAAATACCTTGCTGGTAATGCAAATATTTCGTTGATAATCCATAATATATAAGCTTTAATGCGTTGGTTTTGAGAAACTTCTGGAAAATTATCAGATGCTTTATTACTAATTTTCCAACATTCTTTGATTAATTTGGCTCTATCCCAAGGTAGAGGTGATGAACTCATTCCATTCAGGGAGTAAGCTGCTAAGGGAGTTTCGATACAATGAAATTTAAATCTGTTAATAAATAAACGCAAAATCATATCGTAATCGGCGGCAATTTTGTATTGTAAGTCATATAATCCAGTTGCGATGTAAGCCGATTTTTTAATGAAGCAAGATGGATGATTTAAGGTAAAGCGAATTGGTAGTTTATTTAAGGTACCAGGAATGAATGTTGCAATATATTCTGTTTGGTAATAATTCTTGATGGGTGAATATAATATATCGATATCTGGATGTTGCTCGAATTCTTGTTCTACAATTTTGATAGCATTTTCAAGGTACCAATCATCAGAATTTATAATCCCGATAATTTCTCCGGTAGCAAGTTTAATTCCTTTATTCATGGCATCGTAAGCACCAAAATCTCGTTCGGATATAAATATATCTATATTGTTAGCGTATTTGTTGATTATTTCGCACGTTTTGTCGGTAGAACCTCCATCAATTACAATATATTCTAAAATAGATGTTCTAGTCTGATTAATCACGCTAAGAATAGTTTTTTCAATCGTTTTTTCAGAATTAAAACTTGGTGTTATTATCGATATTTTGGACTGCATTTTTTGTTTGGTTTCCTGTTATAATTACTCCGGATGATTACTTCTGTTGCTGTTAAAAGATTACTGAAAAAAAACAACCGCAGAGACAAGACAGTGCGTTGCGGGGGAACACAGCCGTTGTAGCAACTGTCGCGCAGAGAACACAAAGGAAAGAGATAAAGAGAAATTGACTGTTCTCTAGTATTTTGTCCTAATCTCGGATTTTCCATGGTAACTCCTAATTAATATTGAGATATTACCTTTACTTTATTATCTTCAACTGACATTGCTAAAATACTGACGAAAAGTAAGGGAGCAAGCCCTTGAAGCCCGCTATGTAAGAATAAACAGAAAAATAGATAGGGAAAAATAAATTTATAATTATTAGGAGTATAATATCCACCAACAACTTTTAAAAATGCACAAAAGTAAAGAAATCCCAAGGGTACACCGATATACGCAATTACCTCTAAAAATGAATTATGAATTAAAGAACCAACCTCTTTGAATGCTTCATTATATCTATCTGCATAACCTTTTAAAGCAAGAGTCCAATCGTTCTGATAAGATATTACTAAAAATCGGTTAGCTTCAAATCTGGCTAAATTAGATGTATCGTTAAAAGAAAATAAACGGCTTGCACTTGTATCGTATACATATCCTATTTGTACAAAGTTTAAAAAGTATTCTCCAATTAAATATCCTACCAGATTTGAAAAAATAAAGAATACAGTAAAGTTGATTTTTTTGGCTATTTTAATAAATTTCTGTTCCCATATAATTATGATTAAATAAATAAATAAACTCAGAAAATAATTTCTGCTCAAAAACAATACAGTAGAGACTAAGGATAAAATAATTCCTGGTTTAAATTTAGCTTTCCAACAAACGAAAAAAAACAACAGCATAAATAAACCGGATACGTTCGGGTCTCCATTACTTAATGATATTCTAGAACTACCATCAAACTCTACTCTTCTAAAAAATACCATTTGGTAGATTAAAGCAACGGTTGTTAACCAACACAATCCAATTAAATAGTTTCTTTTTATACGTATTTGGGGACAACCGCTAAAACCAATCACCATTAAACAAATTGGTAAACTATATCGAAATAAATGATATGTGGAAAAGTTAATAAAGGTAATAATTAAAATTGAGCATACAAGTAAAATATCTGTAATTAATATTTGAGTTTTATTATACAAAAGTTGCACTATTAGAATCATTGCCAGTAAAGGCAAAAATATTCTAGCGTGAGGAAGTTCTACATTATAAGGTAAAAGATATAAAATTAATATATTGTAAAAAATCAGCGCATAAAAAAAGTAATTGGTTTCTGATTTTTGCATATTATATAGGTAATAGGTAATAGGTAATAAGGAATAAGGAATAAATTATCTTATTAAGATATTTATTATCAACTTTTTTCGGAGAAATTTAGGATAGAAGGCAGGAAGTAAAAAAATAACTCTATTTTAAGTATGAACTACTTCATCAAAAAGCTGAGAGTAACGTCGTGCTTGTAATTCAATTTTGAATTCTTGTTCTATTTTTTCACGAGCGCGATCGCGAATTTTTTCTGGGGAATTATGTGATAATATCCAAGCAATACCTTGAGCTAAACTCTCAACATCTTTATCTTCAGCTAAATAACCGTTAGCTTGATGCTCAATCATATCTGACATTCCTCCAATATTGAAAGCAACACATGGAGTACCGCAAGCTAAAGCTTCCATCACGGTATTAGGTAAATTATCTTGAATTGAAGCCGCAACAAATACGTCTGCTGCGGCATAAACTAAGGCTAAAGATATATCATCATGAAGATTCCCCATGTAATGACACTTAAAATCGCCGTGATTTTTTTCGTCAGGTTGTAAGGAACCGAAAAAAACCAATTCTACCTGATTTGTGTTACCAGAAGAGCTTAAATTTTGTAACGCTTTCTCAAGTAAATGGATTCCTTTTCTATAACTATTTGTTGCAGCACCCGATAAAATTAATTGTTTATCTAAGGGAAGATTCAACCATTTTCTCGCCAATTTTTTGTCAATCTGTTTATATTTTTGGATATCAATACCGTTGGGAATTACTTTAATCGGATAATTTTTTAATAGATAGCTGCTCCGTGCAACTTTAGCTAACCAATGACTGGGAGTAACGATTGTTAAATCAAGATTTTGCCATGATGCAGCTTTACGTTTCCACACCCAACGAGATAAATCTTGTTCTTTGTTAGAGTCAAGTTGAACACAGACACCGCAAGATTTTGTATAACGATCGCAATCTAAACTATATTGACAACCTCCGGTAAATGCCCACATATCATGTAAAGTCCAAATTAATGGTTGTTTAAATTTGGCAATACTTTCAATTTTAAGATAACCACAAGTCCAATGGATATTAATTACGTCTGGAGACAGATATTTGATTTTAGAATCAATGAAATCTGGAAACCATTGCGTCGAAAAAGTTCCGTAATCGTGTTTTGGATAAAGTTTTAATGGTAAATTATCTAAAGTGGGTCGCATTTGATTAAGCCACTTTTCTAATTTATTTGCAGATCCAATCACGGTATTATCATTACTCGTTTTATATTGAACCAACATTTGAGACTTAACATTTATATCCTTTAGTCCATTATGCAAGCGAAATGCTGCACGAGCGGCTCCACCACTAATATCAAAAGTACTCAGGATTAAAGGATTCATTATCAGTTAGGAGTTAGGAGTTAAGAGTTATATCTTTTCCGCTTACTTTGGAATTATTTAAAAGATGAGTGAAAAAAAACTCTGCGTCCCTTTGCGCTTACCAATAATTCCTTTGCGTTAAAAAATATATAATTTTGATGCTAACAAATTTGGGAGTTATGAGTTAAAATTTGAAAATTATGACGATTTGGTTGTCTACTTTTTTTAAAGTTTTTGAGAACAAAAAGCATAACTATCAAATATTCCGTAACGTTGATCTACATAATTAGAAAAGTCAACTGTGGTTTGAAAACCAATTTTTTCTAAAAGTTCAAAAATATCAATTCCAAATGTTCTGTATGCTAAGATTTTACCGCGAATTTTGTCACCGTGATACTCTGGGGGTAATAGATGAATATCTTCATTTCCTGAAGTGTCAACTCTAACTAGAGTAGGTTTATCAAAAAAGCAGGGAACGGTAAAAATATGATATCCACCTTTTTTTAAAACACGATATACCTCTTGAAAAGCTTTTTTATAATTTCTGATATGTTCAAATACATCTTCTGTAATGACTATATCGAAATTTTCATCAGCGAAAGTTAAATTTTCTATATCTTGACAAAAAACTTTTTCTTGAATTTCTGTTCCTGGTTGAACATCTGGTATATAACTAGAACAGCAATAAGATTTTAAATTATGCAATATTTTATCAAAAGCATCATTCACATCAGCGTTGTAAATACTTAAATTATTTAACTGCTGATTTGATGAAACCTCAGCCAAACTAGAAACTTTTGGATGATTTTTGTCAATTAATAATTTAGCAACGTGTCTTTTTCGAGATGAACTTTTACAAATAGGACAGTACATATTATTCCGCACTGTATTAACATCAATACAAATAAAAATAGTAGTACTACCACAAATATTGCATTTCCCCAGTTGATGATATCCTAAGTTTTGAACTGCAAGTGCTGCTGCTTTACTTACTTTCATGATTCACCTTGATAACTGTTAACTGATAACTGTTAACTGTTCACTGATTTCCATGCTCCTATAATACCCGGAACAACATTCAGATTAAAAGAATCTTGTTCCGATGAACTGATTTTTATGACTTCGGTTAAACTCCAAGGAAATCTACCGATAAGGCTCATATCACCTTGAATAACATTAAATAACTGCGGTATTTTATTTAAAATATCCCTAGGAATTTTTCTCAAATTAGCACCGAATTTATAAATACAAAATAATTTACCCTGTTTACCCACACACCACTGTTTTTGCAATATCGGTTTCTTAAAATAAATGCGGCTTAATATGGCGATCGCCATCAAAATAGGCATAAATATAATTAGTAATATCAACGCTCCTAAAAAATCACCGCATCGCTTTATCAACCGATTGAGATGATTAAACTTGTGATTATGATTAAAATGTTGATCTAATTTTTCTTGCTGAGATAAACGCAAAAATACTGTTTTTCCACATTTTCTACATTGATTAGCCCACATTTTAATTTGCTCTAATTCAAGCTGGGAATCTATTTCTACTATTTTCGCTGGAGAAAATTGCAACCAGTCTGCTAAAAATGTTTCGCTTCTATTAGAAAGCAAATGCATCTGTGAAGGTTTACAAGTTCGTTTAACTATCAGTTTTTCATTTTTCAGCTTGATTTTATAACCAAAGTTATAGTTACAATAATTAGCCTCGTTATCATTCCAAACATTAGCAGAGGTTTCTAAATTAGGATATGATACTAAACTTACTGATGTTGACCTTTGCTTCTGAATCATAGCTAAGAATCAGTAACCATCGTTAATAAATGATTGGATAATAGGTAAAATTGAATTTGTTGCGCGAGTGTTAAATTCTTTATTATTTGGAAATTTTTTCAGATTTTATTTTAATATCCTTGGCAGCATCCAATTTTCCAAAAACACATTGTAATGGCAGCCGAACAATTCATTTTATATATAGGGGGTATCGGAGCCGCAGTACAAATTCAAACTCAGTTTCCACAATTGCTCTTTAAGTTCTATATCCCTTTTTAAATCACTATTTTTTAAGTCGCTAACCACTGTCGCCATATTCAACAGCAATCAGAATTATTCGACAATTTTAAGTATTTATGACTACTATTCTATTTTAATTTCATAAAAACTTAAACCAATCATAAGTTTACTTACTTAATTAAGTCAACTCGCCAACAGTGAAATTTTGATCATCTTTACAAAAATTTTAATCTTTTTTTGCTCAATAATGTTAAGTTTGCGTGTTTAAACTGAGAATTACAAGTAATTTAAAATACATATTTCTAGAAAAATGGTTGTAACAAAATATTTTGTTATTAATAGAGCAACTTTAACAAATACAGGCTTTATGGGTGATTAATTTCGATAAATTTCCGAGTTGAATCAAGTCATCTATTTATGCTTGATTAGCTTTGAAACAGAAGTATCAAGCTGAAAATAGTGATATTAATCGCTGCTTACTAACAGTACTACAAGTGAAGGTATAAATTTTAATTTTTTCCGATTTGGTCGTTAATTTTCGATTATTCAAGAAAAATTTATCTAAAAATCATGTAGTGCAAGCTCGTTGCGATCGCGATATCTAGCAATAGCATCTTATATGTATGTATTGAATGTATCGAATTTTGTCTGTGGACAAAAAAAGAACTAGCACAACGTCAAGATTTAGATGAGTAATGAATGGCTGATTATATTGTTATTTTGATTGTAATCACAATTATTGGAACAGCTTGCTTGGATAATCTACAACTTTTGGGGGATGCTAAATATACACAAATTGGATTGTAATTTAATACTAAACTGTTTTACTTCGTGAAAAGACAAAAGCTGAAAAATACGCAAAATAGGTTAGAATTTTGACTCAAGCTGTAATTGAAAATTAGATAATTTTGCATAGGAGTGATCAAATTTATTTAATCAAAAAAGTAAAAATTAGTGGATAGGTTGTAACTAGCTGCATCGTCTTGATGCAGACGCAGGTGTGTTTACCATGACAACAAAAAGTGATATAGCTTTTGTAATTGTTTCTTATAATTCCGCCGACACTTTAAGGGGTGCAATTGAATCTTGTATACAAGCGGTCGAGGAAATTTACTCAGAAAGAGGTACAGTTATCGTGTATGATAATGCCTCGAAAGATAAATGTCCGCAAATCCTGGATGATTTTACCCGACGATATCCAGAAATATTTGTGGGAAAAAAAGGAGATCGAAACTTAGGTTTTGGTGCTGCAAATAATCGAGCTGTAGCGGCTTTACCAAGTAAGGTTTACGTTTTAGTTAATCCGGATGTAACATTCAAACCCAAAATAATTACTCAGTTAAAAGCAACTTTAAATTCCGCTCCCGATATTGCAATTGTTTGTCCTAAGTTACTTTATCTTGACAAATCGGTTCAACCTTCAATTCGGAGATTTCCGACATTTAATTTTTTGCTATTGAAGTATTTATTAGGTGAAAAAATCCAAAATTTACTATATCCCTTTGATTATTATTATGCCTGTATGCCTGCTCCCAAAAAAATTGTAGAAATTAATTGGGCTATTGGGGCTTTCATGATGGTATCAGGAGAATATGTAGAACGATATGGGTTGTTTGACGAACGCTTTTTCTTGTATTTTGAAGATGTAAGTTTGTGTGTAGATGCTTGGCAAAATGGGTACAGAGTTTTATTCCAACCTTCTGTATCTGCACTGCATTTATATCAACGTTCTAGTACCCGTTCTAAGTTAAATTACCTGACTTTAATACATATGATTTCTGCTTTGAAATTTTTTGCTAAATATAGACGTTATCAAAAATCTTGGCAGTTGATTGCTTTAATTTTGGAATTGAATTTAAAAATCCAAAATATTTGGCGTTTTGTGATTTTATCCAGAATAAAAAGATTACAACAACTGTAAAAGTAAAACAAGTAAAATAAGAGGATATGTACAAGTTGATGATAAATAAACAGTCTATAAAAGGGAGTAGGGAGTAGTCACAAAAAGTAATCTTAATCAAGATTATCAACTTTTTAGCAATATATTATTTAGCATACTAGTGTTTAAACAAGTGAATTATCAGAGGTACTTGACCAACTATCATCTGATATCATGTCCGAATGATTAGTTATTATTCCTTGTTGACTGTTGACTGTTAAAAGTTCCCTTCTCCCTTCTCCCTACTTCCTTCTTCTTATTTAATATATCTATGTACGTAAAACTGCCTTTTTTTATTAATAGAATTCTCAAAAGTAACAGTTTATGGCAAGAAAATCATTTGATTGTCAAAGCATTTAAACCATTTTATCGTACAGCGATTATAGCCGTATTTTTTACAATCTTAGCTGCGGTTTTAGAAGCAGTAGGTATTGGTTTGATAGCATCTTTATTACAAGGATTAACTAATCCCGAACGCTCTCCCTTACAAACTGGTATCGAATGGTTTGATGTTGGTATTTTGGGAACTCAAGCTGTTGCTCAAGAACGGATTTGGCGGATATCTGGTTTAATATTATTTACTGTTTGGTTAAGAGCAGCTTTTAGCTATTTGGGGCGTTATTGCGCTAAATTATGCGAAATTGGATTAGTAGACAGTCTCCGCAAACGAATATTTGAGCAGTTTGAAAACTTTAGTATTTCCTACTATATTCAAAAACGTTCCGGAGAATTAATTAATACTTTTTCTGCTGAAGTTAGTCATCTGAGTTTTGCTTTTAACGAACTAATTAATTTTGTCACCAAAAGCTGCATTATCGTAGCTTATACTTGTGCCATGTTCGTAATTTCTTGGCAATTAACTTTAGTTACAGTACTTCTTTTTAGTTTACTCGCAGTAGCAGCATCAAATTGGATTCGTAGAGTGCGTCAAGCCAGTTTTGCAATGACATCTGCTGGAGGAGAATTAGCAGCAAAAACCACAGAATTTGTCAGTGGTATTCGTACTGTACAAGCATTTTGGAGTCAAGAATTTGAACGAAAACGTTTTGATCGAGTAGCAAAGAATTTTGCTAATGCTTGGTTAAAGGCTAGTACTATTAGTGGACTTTTACAACCGTTAATTGAAGCAGTAGCTACAACAATTTTAGTAACAATGATTTTGGTAGCTGTTTCAACTTTGATATCAAATGGAAGTCTTAATGTTGTCTCTCTACTAGCTTTTTTGTTTGCTTTATTCCGCTTGCTACCAATTATTGCTCATATGAATAGTTCTTGGGGTTTAATTGCCATGCATTCTGGAGCTTTAAGGTCTGTTGAAGAACTTTTAAGAACTGATAATAAGGCTTATTTAATCGATGGTCATCGTCATTTTCCCGGTTTAAAACAAGCTATAGAAATTGTCAACCTTAATTTTGGTTATGGTGATCAAAAATTAGTACTCCACAATATTAATTTAACCATCGAACGCGGTCAGATGGTAGCCTTAATTGGTGCTAGTGGTTCTGGTAAAACAACTTTAGCCGATTTATTGGTACGTTTTTACGACCCTACTTCCGGTAAAATATTAATCGATGGAGTTGACTTATGCGAATACAGTCTCGGTTCCCTACGTCGTAATATGGCAGTAGTAAGTCAGGATACCTTTATATTTAACACCTCAGTGCGAGAAAATATCGCTTATGGGTTAGAGAATATTGACGACGAAACAATTATAGAAGCAGCCAGAGGTGCTAATGCCTATGAATTTATTTTAGAATTACCCCAAGGATTCGATACCAAACTTGGCGATCGCGGTTTACGATTATCTGGAGGGCAAAGACAGAGAATTGCCATTGCACGAGCATTATTACGCAATCCACAGATTTTAATTTTAGATGAAGCAACTAGCGCTCTCGACTCGGTGAGCGAAGGTTTAGTACAGCAGTCTTTAGAAAAATTAGCTCAGGGAAGAACTGCGATCGCGATCGCTCATCGACTTTCTACTATTTATAAAGCCGATAAAGTTATCGTACTTGAATCCGGAAGGATTGTCGAACAAGGAACTTATCAAGAATTATTAAACCTCAAAGGTAAACTTTGGAAATATCATCAAACACAACATCAGTTTAATCAGTTATCAGTTAACAGTTAACAGTTATCAGTTACCCATTACCAATTACCCATTACCAATTACCCATTACCAATTACCAATTCCCTATTCCCTATTCCCTATTTTCACAACAATAAAAATGAAAGTCGCAATTTGGGGTTCTTACAATTATGGTAACTATGGTGACGATATTATGGCAATTCAATTTGCTAAATATCTCAAAAATTTAGATGTTAAACCTGTAGTTTATCGCTTGGATAAAAATTTAGCACAACGCTATCAACTTCAAACCACCGATTCATTAGATGAACTTCTTAATGATGCCAAATTTTGCATTATAGGTGGAGGAGGATTTCTTGTAGAAAACTTTTCCGCACCCTTTGAAACAGATTTTCGTCGCTTACACCAAGTTAGCACCGAGAAAAATTGTCCCGTATATCCAATTTCCATCGGTGGAGAAGGATTCGGAGCAAATGCAACACTTTCATATTGGAGACGAGAATTTTTTCAAGGAGATATGCACCAATCTTGTACCGTCAGATTAGAATCAGATCAAGCTCTAATTAATCAGTTTGGCAAACAGGTTTTTTATTATCCTGATGTACTACTTTTAGTATCAGATTTTTGGCAAATTCCCGCTCAAAATAACCAAGGTAATCAAATCAATGTAGGGATAAATATTCCGAAAACTTTACAGTGTCAATGGCTAACCTTTCAACTGAAAATTATCGCATCTATCCGAAGAGATATTGTTTTCCATTTTATCAAAACTTATTTACCTTCATCGCCAATAAATAGCGAGTTGCTACCCAAACAACAATCGAATAATATCAGATATCATATGTATACAGACCCGCAGTCAACCCTGGAATTTCTGGCTTCCCTTGATTTAGTTGTCTCCTACAAACTGCATCTGGGATTAACTGCACTTGCATTAGGAACACCCTTTTACAGTTTGGGTGGTTCTGGTAAAGCAAAAGCCTTTCTCAACAGCATTGGAGCCGATTTTGCAGCTTGGTCTCCCGTCGATAAACGATTTAAAATTGCCGCATTTTTGTCCAATCCCCAAAATATTCTTCAAGCGAAAAATAAATTTAATTTTACTATAATAGATAAACTAAGAAAAAATAGTCGGGGACACTTAGATTTTTTAAGCGAACTTGTAAAAAATGTTAGTTCCTCTTTGAGTTAATTAAATAGATTCAAGATGAAAATTATTCACTTATACAGTATGTTTGAGCAATATAAAATTATTTAATTTACTTTAATTTAATTGCATTTAGATAGAAGCCAAAGGAGACATTGAATACACGAATTGAATTTTCAATTAATTTTAAATAAATTGTAAATACTTAGTCACAAGTAATTAGTTTCAGATTTATCGAGGTAATCATGAATTTTAAACACTTAGATATGGTAAATTAATCTTTTGATTTTTCAAAGATTTTTAACATCATAGAATTGAATAAAGAAGTCATTTTTTCGTATAAATTAACATAAATTAGTGTTTCGATTTGAGAGGTTTATTGTGGTGGTTGATACTGGTCTCGACAACGGTCAAATAGTAATTGACAGACCACAAGAAGCTGTTAATATTAGACAGCTATCTACCATATTGTATCGCCGACGCTGGCTAATTTTAGGTGTCGCAGGTATGGTAATTTCCGTTGCTACTTTGATATCCGTAGTAGTAAAACCAATACGTGAAAGCTCGATGCAAATATTAGTTAGTTCTAATATTTATCAAGGGGTAAACAATCCCCATAATCAAAATAGTTTAAACAATGATTTTACTGATTCCAATATTAAAGTTGTAGATTATACGGCTCAATTACAATTAATGCGGAGCAAAAAATTAATTGAAAGAGCGGTGAAATTGTTGCGTCCGACATATCCAAATATTACAGTAGAAGATATTAAAGGT
>JBHJOU010000763.1:0-9312 GCA_050329355.1 Rivularia sp. (in: cyanobacteria) | reverse complement strand
CCAATTACCCATTACCAAAACCATGACAAACGACATCGAAACTTGGAGACATAAAGAATGGTTGGGACTTCTACAACCTGTTGGATTAGTAGTATCCCCTCCAGCTTTAATTAAAGCGCAAGCTGTGGTTAACCGAGGTAAGGCTGTAGAATTACAAACAAGGCTTACTGAGATTATTTGCTATGACCCAATTCCCAACTTAAATTCTAAGGAAGTTCTCTGGATTAAGGATTTTCCGGCTTTTACGGAGCAGGTTTTGGAGTGGATGCCGGATGATTTAGTTGGTGCGAGGGAAGGTGATGCGTTGCCGCAACAGTTAGAAGTTGTACTGACGGATTACGGAGAAACACTGAAGCCGAGTTATGCAGTACCCGACCCAGATAGCGATGGTTGGTTGATGCTGGTGAAGGAAGTTGCAGCGGGTTTGGATTTGGATGGGGTAGAACCGAGGTTAGAAAAAGGAAGCGGTTGGAAAGCTACGGTACAGGAAAAGTTTGAGCGTTTATTACGAGAAACTAATATTCCGATCGGGATTTTGTTTAACGGTACTCGTTTGCGCTTGGTTTATGCGCCCCAGGGGGAATCTTCGGGACATTTGACTTTTCCGGTACAAGCGATGTGCGAGGTGTCGGGACGGTCAATTTTGGCGGCTTTGGATATGCTTTTGGGACAGGATAGGTTATTTAATGTCCCTACTCAGCGTCGTTTACCAAAGTTACTCAGCGATAGTCGCGAATATCAAGCTGAGGTTTCTAATAAACTGGCAAATCAGGTACTTGATGCACTTTGGGAATTATTGCGGGGATTTCAAATTGCTGATGCTGGTGTTAACGGTAAGTTATTGGGAGAAATTGCTCGTAACGAACCGCAACATATTTATGGGGGATTAATTACTACTTTGATGCGGTTGGTATTTTTGCTTTATGCAGAAGACCAAGGATTAATGCCAGGGGATGATATTTATCAAAGAAACTATTCCGTTACTGGATTATATGAAAGATTGCGGGAAGATGAAAGCAGCTATCCCGATACGATGAATCAAAGATATGGTGCTTGGGCTTGGCTATTAAGTTTGGTCAGATTAGTTTACGATGGTGGTGGTAGTACGGAAGCTTATTTACCCGCACGTCACGGACAGTTATTTGACCCCGATGAATATCCGTTTTTAGAAGGAAGAAGTAAGAACAGTCATTACAGCGAATTTGGTTGGATTGAACCACCACGGATTCCCGACGGGGTAATTTATCGGGTGTTGCAAAATCTTTTGGTTTTGGATGGGGAACGTTTATCTTATCGTTCCTTAGACGTAGAGCAAATCGGTTCGGTGTACGAAGCGATTATGGGTTATGAAGTTGAAATTGCTCGCGGAACTTCCATTGCTGTCCGTCCGAAAGATGTTGTGGTGAATGTTGATGAAATTTTAGCAGCAAAACCGGGCGACAGGGCAAAAATATTACAAGACGCAGATTGTAAGGTTGCGGGTAAAGTCGCTATAGAGATAAAAACAGCGAAAACACCGGAAGAATTTGCAGCAGCATTAGATAGAAAGGTTTCTTCTAGAACTCCCAATTTATTATTAAAAGGTTCGCTGTATTTGCAACCGGGAGAAGAAAGAAGAAGAACAGGTTCTCACTACACACCCCGTAAATTAACTCAACCAATTGTCGAAAAAACTTTGCGTCCGGTATTAGAAGGTTTGGGAGAACATCCGACATCGGAACAGATTTTATCATTAAAAATTTGCGATTTAGCGATGGGTTCGGGGGCTTTTTTGGTGGAAACCTGTCGTCAACTGGCTGAGAAACTGGTGGAAGCTTGGAATCGGGAATCGGAATTAGATGGGGAATTGAATTCGGGTTTGAACACCCAGCTATCGGGAAATAATAATGCTAATATTTCCCAGCAATCTTTAGCCGAGGAATCACAATTAAGCGGAGAATTAAATTCCGAGTCTACAAGCGAGACATTAGCCGGGGAATCAAATTCGGGGTTTGACAGCCATCCATCAGCCGGGGAATCGAATTCGGGGTTTGACAGCCATCCATCAGCCGGGGAATCAAATTTGGGGTTTGACAGCGATATTAAAGCCGGGGAATCAAATTGGGGGTTTGACAGCGATATTAAAGCCGGGGAATCAAATTTGGGGTTTGACAGCGATATTAAAGCCGGGGAATGGAATTCCCCGTCTAAAAGCAAAAGTCCTCTAAAGAGGACTGATAATGATCAAAATATTACCCAAAATCTCTTCCAGTCTTCTTCAGAAGACGAAAGCTATGAGACAGGGATTTCTAATCCCTGGCTACCGGGGACTAATAATATTACCCAAAATCCCTCCCAAATTTCTAATCCCTGGCTAGAAGACGCTAGGGAATCACAACCACCCCAACAAAACCAACCAATCACCAACGGTGATGTCGAACCATTATTATTAGCCCGTCGTCTTGTCGCTCAACGTTGTTTGTATGGTGTTGATAAAAACCCGTTTGCGGTAAATTTGGCGAAGTTATCTTTATGGTTGGTGACGCTAGCGAAGGATTATCCGTTTACGTTTCTCGACCATGCGTTGAAGTGTGGGGATTCTTTGGTAGGTTTAACTAAGGCGCAAATCGGTTCTTTTGGTAAGGATGCTAGTTACGATTTACCTTTATTAGCTTTGTTGAAAGAGAAAATTGATAAAGCGCGGAATTTAAGAACCCAAATTCAAGCCAACGATAACCGCAGCGATGCTGATTACGATCAAAAACGTTTGCGTCTACTTGATGTGGAACAAGAATTACGGGAAGCTCGGTTAACTGGTGATGTCAAAATTGCGGCGTTTTTTGCGGGGAGTAATAAGAAGGAACGAGATGAGAAGGAAAAGGAATTTGCTGAGTTAGTTAGAAAGTGGCGATATGAAGATGTAGAAACGCAGAATTTATCGTCAATACAGGGAATTTCTCAAAAATTACGTCGCAGCAATCAATGTATTATTCCCTTTAACTGGGATATTGAATATCCAGAGGTATTTGATGTTGGGAAATCTGGATTTGATGCTATTGTCGGAAATCCGCCGTTTTTAGGTGGGAAAAATATCAGTACAAATTTAGGCAGTGAATATAAAGATTGGTTATTAGAAGTTTACCCAGAATCCAATGGTAATTCCGATTTAGTCGCTTTTTTCTTCCGTCGTGCTTTTGATTTATTGCGTCAAGGTGGTGCTTTTGGGTTAATTGCGACAAATACTATTGCTCAAGGTGATACTCGCAGCACTGGTTTGAGGTGGATTTGTCAACATGGGGGAACGATTTATCATGCTCAAAAACGGATGAAATGGGTTGGACAAGCTGCGGTTGTTGTCAGCGTTGTGAATGTATTCAAGGGAATTTATCAAAAAACAAAGCTGTTAGATGGAAGGGAAGTTGATTTAATTTCGGCTTTTCTATTTCATGCTGGGGGAAATGAAAATCCCCAGGTGCTTTTAGCTAATGCGAATAAAAGTTTTATCGGAAGCTATGTTTTGGGAATGGGTTTTACCTTTGATGATTCCAAACCAGAAGCAACTTCTATCGAGGAGATGCATCGTTTAATTGAGAAAGATGCCAAAAATGCTGAGAGAATTTTTCCTTATATTGGTGGGGAAGAAGTAAATAGCAGTCCAACTCATGCTCATCATCGTTATGTGATTAATTTTGGGGAGATGAGCGAAGATGAAGCGCGAGAATATCCAGATTTGATGGGGATTGTAGAAGAAAAAGTATTTCCTGAAAGAAAAAGTAAACCTGGAAGTTACAGTCGTCAGTGGTGGCTGTTTGGACGTAGAAATCAACAAGGTAATAAGGCGATCGCACCTCTCGAACGTGTGTTAGTTATTTCTCGTGTAGGTCAACATGGCTCATTTACATTTTTACCTTCAAATGTAGTTTTTTCTGAAGGTTTAGTAATTTTTGCTCTTCCAACCTACTCAGCATTTTGCACCCTCCAATCTCGCATTCATGAAATTTGGGCAAGATTTCTCGGTTCATCAATGAAAGATGACCTTCGTTACACCCCATCAGACTGCTTTGAAACCTTCCCCTTCCCGGAAAACTGGGAAACCAACCCCAAATTAGAAGCAGCAGGAAAAGAATACTACGAATACCGCGCCGAATTAATGGTTCGTAATAACCAAGGATTAACCGAAACCTACAACCGCTTCCACAACCCCGAAGAAAACCACCCCGAAATCATCAAACTCCGGGAACTCCATACCCAAATGGATAAAGCGGTACTCGAAGCTTACCGTTGGACGGATATTCCTACAGAATGCGAATTCTTGCTTGATTACGAAGATGAAGAAGACGATAACTTCACCCCCAATCAAATAGAGGGGGGAAGGAAACAAAAGAAGAAACCCTACCGCTACCGTTGGAATGAAGAAACCCACGACGAAGTATTAGCACGTCTGCTCGAACTCAATCAACAACGCGCAGAAGCGGAAATTCTCGGTGGTAAAGAGAAGGGAGGGAAGAAAGGTAAAAGTAAGGGTAAGAAGAAAGCGGGTAAAGGAAAGGAGAAGAATCAACCGATGATTGCGGGATTTGATGAGGTGATGGAGTGATTTTTGGTTGGGATGTTTTGATTAGTCCTCTTTGAGTAGCCAGGGATTAGAAATCCCCGTCTAATAGCAGAAGTCCTTTAAAAAGGACTAGGAAAGAGTTTTGTTAAACCGCAACATTTTAATTTAGTCGTCTTAAGACGACTTTCGCTTTGAGACGGGGAATTTGATTCCCCGGCTACGATAGGTTTCGTGTCAAATTATAGCCGGGGAATGGAATTTCGGGTTTTACAGCGAATTGTATCCGGGGAATGGGATTTCGGGTTTTACAGCGAATTGTATCCGGGGAATGGAATTCCCCGTCTAATAGCAAAAGTCCTCTGAAAGAGGACTAAAAAACAATTCAATTAAACCGTGAGATTTTTTTATTCAGTCGTCTTCAGACGACTTTCGCTTTAAGACAGGGAATTCTATTCCCTGGCTATTCCCTGGCTATTCCCTGGCTATTCTAGCTATTCTGGCTATTTTTAAAATTTTGACGATTCCCTAGCTATTTTCCCCACCAATCTGGGAACCATATATATGTAAATAGATAAAAAAAAATTCAAACAACTGTATGTCTCTGTGGCGACTTTATTATCATATCGTTTGGGCAACGAAACAACGCCAAGATTTAATTAAACCAGAATACGAAATCGAACTTTATAATTACATTATCGGCAAATCAACTGCTTTAAATTCTATTATTCACGGCATCGGTGGTACTGAAAATCATATTCATTTAATTGCTTCCATACCTCCTACTCTTGCCATTTCCGAATATGTCAAAAAAATTAAAGGTAGTAGTTCTCGTTATTTGAATCAAGATTTGAATCCAAATTTGACTAAATTCTCTTGGCAAGAAGGATATGGTGTTTTTTCTTTAGGTAGCAAACAACTCGATCAAGCTTTAGGTTATGTTAAAAATCAAAAACTACATCACGCACAAGGAACTACAAACGTGCATTTAGAAAAAGTTACTTTTAGCAATTAATTACTTTAAGAAATGACTAATGCTCCTAAAAAACTACTGTGGAGTATTATTTTCTTCCAACCAAGTTATCAAATCATCAATTTCAGAAATATTTAACAAAGCTACACCTAAAGCTTCTAATTTTTCAACAGGTAAAACATTGACTCTCTCAACAATGGATGATTCCAAATCCCCAAAACGCTGATTGAGTAAGCGCATACAGAACGAAAGCGCTTCTTTCTGCTTTCCTTTTTGTTCTATATCTTGGTAAATAACTGACTCTCGCATAATTTCCTCGCTTAAAAACTGACGAATTAAATCTTTCTTAAATTTTAACCCGGCTAAAATCTCTGTATACCCAGCTATCTCTTGTCTTGACTCTCTACTAGGAATTTTAGCAACATTTTGGGCTACCTGGGATAGTAGCTGTTCGGGGGAATCTGTTCGGGTTAAAGGTGCTAAAGGTAACAATGCTGGGTTATCAAGAAACATGGTAGAATCTTGCTCCCACATTCGTATGACTCGGTAGCGATGGGATGTCATTTCGTTGACATATTCTTCAGTGAAAGCGATTTCGTTATTTGTTTCTTGCAAGAAGATGACTACTTGTGTGATTGAAACATTATATTGTCGGACTAATCTCACAAAATAATCCAACATCCGAAAGGGAACTGGAGGGGTAGATTTAGTTAAAGTTTGAAATTCAATATGCAAAATTCTGCTTATTGTTTGTAGAAACGTCACAGAATCTGCGCGTATTGGTTCAATACTCAATTCTGTTTTCAATACTTTAGCTGATGATTCTGCCTCTATTAGCCACCGAGCAAAATCATCAGGATATTTTTCTGCTAATATTTTGCAGACATTATCTATACTCACTATTACACCCGGATTGTTCTTCTTTAAATTATAGTTTTTTTTGAGCTACAAATATCCCCTGTTTATTAAATTATTGTTTTATAAGCTTTTAATTATTACGAATAAAACTAACACATGGGGCTTATTTTACTCATGACTATAAACCAATTATTTATGTTTATTGTATTATAAATAGTCAGGGAATTTGGTTTCCCATTTAATCAAAGCTGCGGAATTTGATTTCCATTTAATCGCAACCGAAAAAATTTGATTTACCCATCCAACCCAAGCCGGGGAATGGAATTCCCCGTCTAATAGTAAAAGTCCTCTGAAAGAGGACTGAAAAAGAATTTATTAAAGCACAACATTTGAATTCAGTCGTCTTAAGACGACTTTCGCTTTGAGACGGGGAATTTTATTCCCCGGCTAACTTGTGGTTAAAACCTGGAATTTTATTCCCCATTTTATTCCCCGGCTAACTTGTGGTTAAAACCTGGAATTTTATTCCCCATCTAATTCCCAGCTTAATTCCGGCTAATCCCTGGCTAAATTCTCCATCTAATCCCCAACTATTCCATAACTGAAAAATAATTCAATTAAACCGTTACATCAAAAAAAATACCAAAAGTATTATTTGACACTTTCACTCACTTCCGGCAACATGATATAGACTGTTAATTGCTCGTTAAGTTTACGTAAAGGAGTTAAAAGCAATACGCTATGACCGCTACTACTCCTGCTGATATCAGAAGGTGTCTTATTGATGCTTTGCAAATTGATTTAGTCGGGCCAAAACCATCGGATTTTGAACGAGTGGAGGAGATTCTCTACCAACCTCCTTCAATGTGGTATCTCACGGGTTTTTTGGTTCCTTATGAAGCTTCGATAGAACAACGTTCGGATGATGCAGGAAATGAGGAGTTAGATCGAGATGGTAGTAGGAGTGCGACGGGAGATGATGAAAATACCCCGGAAGCTGCTTCGGCTCGTAAAGCTTTCTTTCCTTCTTCAATGGGATTAAGTTTCTTAGTTAATCAAAATACGTCAAAGTTAACTGTCACCGTACAGTGGGGAGATTATTCCCCAATTCCGGAAGAGAAAGAAGAGAAAGCTGAAACCGTTTTACAAAGCCGTACTTCTGGTAGTTGGAAGAGAACTCCTTGCGAAGCTGAATTAGAAATTCCTTTAGATACCTCCCAAGCTGTTAAAAATCAAACTAAAAACAAAACCTATAAATACGAGATTCCCCGCAGTCATGGACTGTATTTAATTATTACCAACCGTTCGGTAAATTCTTCTAGCTGCTTACCACCGGGTAGTCGTTCCATTGCTTTATTTTTAGTCAATAATCGTCGTCCTGTAAAAGATAATAAAGAACGAGATATTGGTTATATATTCCAAGCTCAACTTACTGTTGATAGTAGCGAATCTTTTGTCCCTCGTCCCAATCCCAGAGGAAAAAGCGGTGATGATTGGGATGAAAGTGTTGCGGAATTGCAATATCGGGATGTCTATGAATATGTTGTCGGACATAATGTATCGGCTGTTGCTCATTTGAACCCGGATAATAGCTGCAATCAAATTTGTACTGCTTGGATACCCACTGCTGATGTGGAAAAAGTTGTTGCAGCTAAAGTTGAAAATGTCGAGTTGGGTATGGAAGCGATCGCCAAAGCTCCCGATGCAGAAACGGTACGCAATCTGTTAGGCGGCATCGTAAATAATTATACTATTTGGATTGCCGAACAAAGAACTCAAATTCCTACTACATCTCCTCACCGAGAAAAAATTGCCAAAGAATTATTAAACCGAGCGGACATTGCTAAAAACAGAATTGCATCGGGATTACAAGCCCTGGATGACCCCAAAGTATTAGAAGCTTTTCAAATTGCTAACCAGGCGATCGCCACTTCTATTCGTCAGCGTTCTACTCACGATACGGGTAAGTCTCCTGATGAATTATCACCACCAAAATGGCGACCGTTTCAACTTGCTTTTTTATTAATGAATATCGCCGGAATCGCCAATCCTTTGCATTCCGATAGAGAATTAGTTGACCTGCTATTTTTCCCTACAGGTGGAGGTAAAACGGAAGCATATTTAGGACTTGCGGCTTTTACCTTAGTTTTACGTCGTTTGACAAATCCGGGAATCAACTCTGCTGGTTTAAGCGTATTGATGCGCTACACCCTCAGATTATTAACCCTTGACCAGTTAGGAAGGGCTGCAACGCTGGTTTGTGCTTTAGAATTGGAACGACAGAAAAATCCCGAAAAACTTGGCTATCATGCCTTTGAAATCGGTTTATGGGTGGGAATGACCGCTACGCCTAATAAAATGGGTAAAAAAGGCGACGGCGACCAAAATTCCGCTCGCGCTCGGACAATCGCATTTCAAAACGATAGCAAAAGCAAACCCTCACCGATTCCTTTAGAAAATTGTCCTTGGTGTGGAGAAAGATTTAATGCCAATTCGTTTCAACTCCTGCCCAATTCCGATCAACCCGCGAACCTCCGGGTTAGTTGTTGCAACCGCAAGCGTCACAAAAATGGTCAACAGCAATGCGTATTTAGAGGAAATGCTTCCTTACCCATCGTAGCGGTTGATGAAGCAATTTATCGCCGCTTACCTTGCTTTATCATCGCTACCATTGATAAATTCGCTAACCTTCCTTGGATTGGTCAAACTGCTGCTTTATTCTCCGCAGTCAAATTAGAAGTCGCGTCATCGACCTTTTAAATGCTTGGGAATCAATTGCCACTGAGAAAGGACAACTACAATACCAACAGGAAGTAGGTTCCGCTCCTCCGTTGCTTTACAACTTTCTCGACCCAGAATTAAAAAATCAAAAACCCGAAGCCCAAAAATTCAAAGCTCAACGCAGTTTGCGAGATGTCGAACCAGTAGTCAATCTTTGGGTAGTTAATCC
>JBHJOU010000698.1:0-3917 GCA_050329355.1 Rivularia sp. (in: cyanobacteria) | reverse complement strand
GGTGTCAGTGATGATGTAATTAATCAAGCATTAGGTGAAATTGCAAATAGATAGTATTACGAATTATTATAAATCCCCGCTTCCATAAGTCTCCGCACCATTTCCCGACGCACTTCATTAGCAACACGTTCGCTTCTTTCCCAATGTTCTAATTTAATATGGTCTACATAAAATTTGACTGTAAATTGCATTGAATCGCTAGTTAAATTACTCAGTCTAATTGTTGGTTCTTTCCATCGAGTTGATGATGATTTAAATTCGTCTTGTAGCCATTGTACAAGGTTAAGTACGTATTCATCGAGTAGGGCTTCATATCCTCCCGGTTTGGCTATTTTTTGCGATAATCTAGTTACTTTATTTTTGAGGATGTTTAGTTTACTTTCCCATTCGTCTTCTAAGGTTAATTCGTCTTCTATCCGCAAATCTGGATCTTTCAACCAAGCTTGATACCAAGTTCTGGTTAAACCAATTAAAGTATTATTGATAATATCAACGTTGACTTCTACTAATTGATTTCTTTTTTTACTATCATCATCTATAATTTCTAATCCGATTAATTCTAAGATTTGATTGTAATGTTTTTGTACTATTTTAACTTGCTCTTCGCTCAAACCGCCTTTTTTTAAAATTTGGATGGCACGAATGAGATATTTAAATTTACGTTCGATTTTTTCTAACTGAATATTGACTTTCTCTTCTATTTCTAATCGTTCTTTTCCTGCTACTATTTTGGAAATATTTTCTTGATCTGCTTCTTTTAATCCCTGAAAATCATCTATATATTGTAACTTTTCCGCAGGCTTTCCTAACGTATCGGGATGACCTAAAACTGTTTCTCGCAATATTTTATTAGCTAATATTTGGTCGGTATTTACTTTAATATCTAATTGAATTGTTTTCGCTACATGGGGAGTCGGACGAGATAAATTAATGATATCTTTACTTCCTAATGATGCATTGGGTATATAAATTTCTGAATCACTATTTACTAAGTATAATTTGGTGACACGCAAGCCAATATTTTTAATTATGGCAAGAGAATTATCTGGCATTGCAATTACATCCCCAAATTGAAAGGGTGTATCAATTAATAATACTAAACCGCTGAAAAAGTTAGCTAAAATATCTCTGAGTGCAAAACCAAGTACAAAGGTTAACCCTCCAAAAGCTACCCAAATTCCCGTTAAGTCAATTCCTAAAGCCTCTAAAAACAGGAATGTTCCCAAAATGTAAGTTAAAGCTGGAAGCAATCTTTCCAAAATTGGAACTAATACATTATCCCAAACTGCTTCAGTTTGTTTTGTATAAGCACGTAAGTAATAAGTGATTACTTGAGTAAATAATTGTGCTACGCAATAAGTCAACGCGATCGCAATTCCAGCGGTTAAACTCCGTTGAATCCAATTAGTTATCTCCGATGAATTTAATTTGCTCAATGAGGATTTAATTCCTAATAAAGCAACGGTAATTACGAGGGGATTTTCAATGACACTGAGTATAAGAAGTATAGGAGAATTGTCGAAACGGCGTACTAAAGGACGCACTATGTAAAATAAAGTTATATACAACAACAATGCTGCTAGCAAATAAATTCCTAAAGTCTGAAAAAAAGCAGAAGGAATATTTTGTGATAAAAGTAACTTTAATAACTTATGACCATCAAAAGTATAAAGAATGTTCATATTTTTTGCCAAGAAAGAATATTTACTGAGTTTGATATTTTATATCTTGCCTTTGTTTCCTCGGACTCTATATTCATCAAAATGTCTGATTTGTGTTTATCGCTCAAAGCTTTATTTATAAAGGCTTTGTAGAGATTCATGAGATGAACAAGCACAACTGCGATCTGCTTGCAGCAGCGCTTCGCTATCACCAGCATTTTCAACTGGTGAAAACTGCATTATGCTTAACTATAGTCAGGACTAATTGGTGTAAAATAATAAATATCAAACCTCAGTTAGATTACCAGATTGATACGTATAATCTTCGCCATTATCGCAACATAAAAATCTTTTTTTTACCTTGACGTTAGAAAGAGTTTATCAAGTCTGAAATAATACAATTCTTTGCCCTTTTAGGAAATATTTTAATCAGGTATACTAGGATAAATTAAGCTATAATTTTGCGCTGATAGAATAATTTTCTAGCTTCGCAATTTATATGAAATTTATATGACAAACCTTTGGACTTCTGCCGAACACGCTTTAGAATATCTTGCAAAAGCCGATCAAATCCCCCATCGTACTGAAGGGGAAGCGGTACTGTTAGAGCAGGTTCCCAAAACGGTAAAACGCATTCTCGATTTGGGAACTGGGGATGGGCGGTTATTAGGATTGCTCAAAATAGAACGCCCTTCAGTAGAATGTATCGCTGTGGACTTTTCACCAACTATGTTAGAAGCTGTAAAAACTCGCTTTACAAATGATTTGAGAGTGGAAGTTGTTGACCACAATTTAGATAAAACTTTACCAAATAAAGGAACTTTTGATGCAGTTGTGTCTAGTTTTGCTATCCATCACCTCAGCCACAATCGTAAACGTTCCCTTTATGTAGAAATATTTAATATATTGCAACCGGGAGGTATTTTCTGCAACTTAGAACACGTTGCTTCACCAACCCCTCGTTTACACGAAAAATTTTTAAAAGCTATAGGTAGAACAGAAGAAGAAGACGATCCATCCAACAAACTTCTAGATGTAGAAACTCAATTAAGGTGGTTGCGGAACATTGGTTTTCATGATGTGGACTGTTATTGGAAGTGGCTAGAATTAGCCCTAATAATTGGATTAAAACCGAAATGTTAAGCAACTACGGTGTGGTGAATGAATTTAATTTGGCTTTTATTAAAGGCTTCTTGGTTACAAGTTGCGATCGCGATTTTAACGGGTTTGATCAGTGGTGGAACTACAGCAAGATTGATTGCATTGATCAATAAAGCGATTAGCGAAGGGTTTCAATCCTCCGACAGCTTGAGCAATCTGGCTTGGCAATTTCCGATTTTGGCATTAATAGTAGTTGTCAACAGCGTTATTTCGCAAGTTTTACTGATTAATCTTTCCCAAGAAGCTGTATATCAGTTGCGATTACGTTTGAGTAGAGGAATTTTGTCTTCTCAACTGCGACATTTAGAAAAATTAGGTACACCACGTTTACTAGCAACTCTCACAGAAGATGTGGCAACCCTAACAGCGACGGTCTACGCAATTCCTTTCATCTGTGTTGATATTGCGATTATTGCTGGATGCTTGCTTTATTTATCTTCCCTATCGGGTACGGTGTTTGCTTTTACGGTGGGGTTTGTAATGATTGCGATCGGTAGTATTCAACTGTTAATTAACAGAGCGCAAGGTTTTCTAATTTTAGCCAGAGAAGAACAAGACCGTTTATTTAAACATTTTCGGGCTATTACCGAAGGTATTAAGGAGCTTAAGCTACACAGCGCCCGTCGTCAAGAGTTTTTTGAAGAAGAATTACAGCATAGTGCAGCCATATCCCGTGACCAAAATTCAGCGGCTTTATTAACATTTTCAGTATCTACAGGATGGGGAAATTTATTATTTTTTATCCTTGTTGGTTCGCTGTTATTTGTATTACCGCAAGTTGCAGCAATTCCTCCTGCTACATTATCAGCTTACATCTTGACGGTGACTTATTTAATGTTGCCAATGCAGAGCATATTAGATAAATTACAGGCTTTATCTAAAGCTAGCGTAGCTTTACAAAAAATCGAAAGAATGGGTTTAGTATTAGCTGGGAATAAAGAAAATTATTTAGAAGAGAAAAAACAAGATAGCCAAACATTTTCTAAGTTGGAATTAAAACAAGTTGTTCATGCTTATCCAGGAGAAGATAAAGAAAATCGCTTTAATTTAGGTCCTCTTGATTTAACTTTTAAACCTGGAGAAATTGTCTTTATT
>JBHJOU010000267.1:0-5431 GCA_050329355.1 Rivularia sp. (in: cyanobacteria) | reverse complement strand
GAATAAGGAGAATATAACTGCTTTATTCTGGGACTTTTTTGCATAAAAAGGAGGGAACTAAGCCCTCCAAGAATTAAGCGAATACTTGCAAAGCGAAAGAAATCAAAGATAAAAACGTCATAAAACCAACCGCATCTAAAGTAGTAGTCATCAAAGGACCGCTAATTAAAGCCGGATCGAGATTTAAACGCTTTAATCCCATGGGTAGTAAAGTTCCTAAAGTAACAGCAATCAATACATTCACAGCCATCACAGTACCAGCAACAAGTGATACCCAACGCTCATTAGGAGGAGACCACATCATAGATAAAGTTGCTAAAGCCAAACCCAAGCCAACAGCAGTTCCTAGCCCTGCGGTAAGCTCTTTACGTAGTAGAGTCATAGTATCTTTTGGTGTGACTTCTCCCAAGCCTAATCCCCGTACAGTCACGGATAAAACTTGGAATGCAACATTACCACTACTATTAGCTAAAATTGGCATAATAATTGCTAAAACCGGGACAACTTTAATCACTTCCTGAAAAGGTGCGATCGCGCTAGCAGCAGCAATATACAAACCGATATTTCCCAACAGCCAAGGTAAACGTTTGCGGAGAGTGACTCGAGGAGAACATAAAGCAGGTTCATCACCACCAGTTACTCCTGCAAGTTTTTGAATCTCTTCTGTAGCTTCTTCATCAAGAATATCTACGACATCATCAATAGTAACAATACCTACGAGACGTTCTTCGCGATCGACTACGGGTAAAGCGATTAAATCGTATCGCTTCATGATTTTGGCAACTTCTCGCCCTGGAGTATCAGTAGTAGCTCTAATCACCTTAGCAGCCGCAATATCCCGTAATAAAGCATCGGGATAGGAAAATAGCAATTGTCGCAAAGACACAACGCTAATTAATTTGCGGTTATCATCGGTGACATAAGCGTAATAAATGGTTTCTTTGTCTTCGTCTTGAGAGCGAATTTTATTGAGAACTTCTCTGACAGTCAATCCTTCTTGTAACCGCACGTATTCTGTAGTCATTACCCTTCCAGCAGTACCTTCAGGATAACCAAGAATCGTTGCAGTAACTTGTCTTTGTTGAGGACTTAACGAGTGTAGTAAACGCTTGACAACCGAAGCCGGTAGTTCATCAAATAATTCTGCACGTTCGTCAGGACTCATCGCTTCCAAAATTTGCGCTACCTGTACGTCATGGAGAGAATTGATCAACTGCTCCTGTACATCAGGAGGTAGATATTCAAAAACGTCAATAGCTCGATTTTTATTGAGTAAACGAAACGCGATCGCCCGCTGTTTTCTCGATAAATTAGCAATATATTCCCCGACATCAACGGGTGGTAAATGGTTCAAGTCCCATTTAAGTTCATTTAAATCTGTAACGCCAAAATCAGCAATGTTGATTGCACAATTGCGAACATCTTGAATAAGCATAATTTCTCCTGTTGTCTCCCCCGCGCTGAGAGACAAACTCTACAGCTCAGAGGAGGGTGCTACTACCATCTTCCGGACTTCTGTCCATACATTTTTAAAAAATCAACATCGATTACCCATCAAGGCATCGCTAAGTCATAATACTAACCCGGAACTGTGTAATCCGGCAGATGCTGAGCTTCAGTATTATTTGGTGTGATATTTCACACTACTTAATCGCTCTATGCCCTGATTTTCATTCCAATAGTGTAGATTCTACTACTATTACTATCGATGTCAAGGTAATATCTCAATTTAATTTGGTACCTTGACAGTAAAATTATTAACATTGTAGCAAGTATTTATTATTTGACAAAAAAATATTTTTATATGTGATAGTACTTAAATTTTTATCTCTCTCCCTTTTAATTAACAAGGAAAACAGATAACATTGATTGCAGATCGAGTAAGCTTCAAAATCCAAAAGTAAACTAAAGTTGAAATTATCAAATTCCCAAAAACCTATTAAGGCTTGTTACGCAACATCCAAAGTAAAAATTTACGGTAACTTAATAATAGAACCCGATTAAAAAGGTCTTCATATATTATTCAGACTGTCTTTTGACATACTCACCGACAGTCACGGTGCGGTGATTCTTGACGTTTCACTGAGTGATGCATGAGCGTTCGTTGTAGTCTTACTCTGTCTGTGCGTCCGTTTAGAATCGTGGCAATGTCCTATGCCGATCGCGAATAGTTTACGGATATTCACTTTCGTTGTTGATGCTCAGTTGCTTGCGTTACACCAGTTTTAGGCTTCTGGTTTTACCGCTTTTAGTGCCGCTTCAGTGACGAGGATTACCAACCCTTGAAACTGGACAATCCTTAATTACCTCTGATTTGGTTTTTTTTCGTCTCTAACTCAGGTTAAATATATCCAAGGCTAGATGTGTAAATATACGATATTCATTACTAGTTGAATATATATCTATTGAATTTAAGTGATTGATTCAATGAAGCAAGCACATTTATTGAAAGTTACCACGATAGCTTTACTATCCTTGGGAAGTGTGGCAGTTGTCGGGGGAGGTTTCTTTTTTACACAAGCCTTCAGTAATAAAAAAGAAGTTGAATTAGTAACAAATAATTCAAATTATCAAGATATTCGTCATAATATTTGGTCTAATCAAACACAAGTAAAACATTTCCCCGCCGTTGTTCCCAGCTTTGCTACAGATGTGCGGGTTATTTATTATCCAGGTTCTCTAGAATACGGCAGAATTTTTCAACTCCGAATGAAACTACCAGAAACACAGATAAAAAAAGCACTTGATGAATACACAGATATAGCTAAGTATAAATATCAAGGTGGTGACACAAATGACCATGCTAATCAGGAAAATGGCGTACCTACCACTTTTTTATATACCAGTGATTTGCAACCAGGAACTTTTCCAACGACCTATGAAATATTAGTATTAAATGCCAATAATCGGGGAACTACAGATTTTCCTTGGAATCATGGAGATAGTTATGGAGTTGCAGTTGATAAAAGCGCTTCAGAAATTGTTTATTGGGCTGAAGAATGGTGAGACAATTTTAGATTTTAGATTTTAGATTTTAGATTTTAGATTGAAGAAGTCGGGTTTTTTAGAAAAACCAGACTTCTAATTGTAGTTATGATTGTGGGATTATATTTGTCGTAGTTTACTTCCCCAAAGCCAAAGGAGTAATCATGTTAATCAATATTAAAATAAAATATTATCGAAATAATTAAATTTGCGGTAATCCCAAATTTTTTCTCACTTTATTTAAAGATTCTTCCCAATGTTCTTCAAAGCGATATCCCAGCAAAAAGTTCGCATTTTCACCTAATTCTTGTCCTTTTTTGCGATTTGCAACAATTGCTTGAATTTGTCGGGGTGCAATAATTGGATAAAGCAGTTTTGCCAGCCACAAGCTAATTTTTAAAGATTTACTATAATTTTGTGCAGCAGCAAATGCTAACACTCCGATTTCACCTGCATAACTGGTATCAAAATTCAGCAAAACATGAAAAATATCATGAGTGATAACATATCGTAAAGCGAAAACATTGCGTTGAGCAACTTCTTCTAATTCAGAACTAATATTGAGTGGTTGAAGATTGTTTATCTTCATATGTTCAGCATACTCTCGTCCAAATGTACCTTGTGCATATTCAATTAATTTATCTAAATCAATCTTCGGATGATATCCTACTACATTTTGCAATTTATCAGTGACTTCCTTTGAAACTTTTGCACCCAAAATATCGGATTTTAGAATAGCAAAATCACCGTAATTTTGCGAGTTTTTGTAAGCTAAAGCCTCGTGAATTTGTTTGAATTTATTAAGCATATAAATAGGATATGTATTTTTATTATTCTTATTTACGTTCGCTGCTCGGATTCTCATAATTTACATAACAAAATCCAATTACTCTGCGCGACTCCGCGTTTAACTTAGCGTTCCTCTGCGTTAAAAAACAGATTATTCCGATGTTAATAGAATACAAAAATCCGGCGGACATAAACCATAAAAATTCATAGTTTCTATAAGAAAAGTATTTAAATTAACTTGACGAATTAGATGATTATTTGTATCAGCTATATATAAATCACCATCAAAAATACTGATTCCCGATGGTTCACACAAATAGCTATCACCTAGTAAAGATTTGCAATCACCCGTGACAGGATTGACTAACTTAATTTTATGATTATATGTATCCGCTATCCATATATAGTCCTGAGCATATTCTATTCCCAAACAATGCTGTAATCTCACATCAAAACCTTGACTATCAACATCACCAAAAGCATTTAAATCACCGCTACCGCAGATTGTTCTAACTTGTTGTGTTTTTAAATTAATCACCCGAATTGAACTAACTTCACTATCGGCAACATATAATTCATTACCATCAGTTGTAATACCGCTAGGTTGAGCAAAAGCCGATTCGGAAAGCTCACCATCAAAGCAAGATTCTGCACCTCTACCAGCGTAAATTTTAATTAAATTGGTTGATAAATCTAATTCCCAAATTTGATGACAACCAGCCATTGCAATAAATAGCTTATTTCTTAATTTTACTAAATCCCAAGGAGAATTTAAAGCAGTCTCTAAAGCACTGCTGCAAACTTTAAAATTAATATCTTTAAAATTCAGATTTTGTTTTCCCGTACCAGCAATAGTTTCTATTTTATTATGCTTAAAATCAATTTTTCGTATCGCATGATTTGCTGTATCTGCGACATATAAAATACTCGTACTTTTATCAAAAGCCATTCCTTGGGGTGAGAAAAACTGCGTCTCCTCGAAATTACCATCTTTCAAACCAGGTTTTCCGCTACCAATTAAATGTAAAATTTTTCCATTTAAATTGCTAACAACAATGCGATGATGTCCGGAATCAGCAATGAATAATTTATCATCAGTAGCTAACACTTTACCAGGAAAAGCTAAAGGAGTAATTAACGGTGCTTTCTGTTTTTCTAAGATGAAATCTAATTGTTGAAAATCAATTGTACTTTTCTCTTGATGTTGTTGAATTAACTTTGTAATTAACTCATCTAAAATTTGACATTTACCTTCACCAGTTAAGGTAGCGACTATATAACCTTGGGGGTCAATTATTACAAAAGTGGGGTAAGCTTTTATTGTATATTCTTGCCAAACTCGAAAATTATTGTCAATTAAAACCGGGTGTTCGATATCGTAACGTAAAATAGCTTGACGAATATTTGCAATTTCTTTTTCATGATCAAATTTAGCCGAATGTACTCCAATTATCGTAATCCTATCTTTGTATTTCTGTTCGAGATATTTTAAATCAGGTAAAACGTGCAGACAATTTATACAGCAGTAAGTCCAAAAATCCAGAATTATTATTCTACCCCTAAGTTGTTTTAACGAAAAGGGTTTTTCAGTATTCAACCAAGAGTAATTTTGCGGTAATTCTGGAGCGCGAATACGAAACATTAATCAGTTATCAGT
>JBHJOU010000984.1:0-2267 GCA_050329355.1 Rivularia sp. (in: cyanobacteria) | reverse complement strand
AATATCGGGAGTAAAATATCAGCAGTGAAAAATTAATTATTCTTGATAATTCCCAATAATTCACAATAATTCACAATTTGTTTTTCCCATGATTTTACCAGCAATTAAGACAATTATTTACTTTTAAGATGCAATTTCATGCAATTTTTAGCGCTTTCACATTTTGCTGCGAAATTTGTCACAAAAGTTTGTTAAGTAATGTAAAAAAATGCCTAAATTTACTTGACCTAAAAAGTAATAAATAAGTTTTTGAGTGTCTGAGTGCGGTACTCTATATAGAATATATCCCCACAAGAACGACACATTGGTTTATGACATCAGTTGTTTCGAGTTCTATCACTACTATTCGCATTGGTTCTCGTAAAAGCCAGCTCGCTCTCATTCAGACGTACTGGGTACAGGAACAACTTTCTCTAAGGTTTCCTCATATCAAGTTTGAAGTTCACACCATGTCTACCAAGGGTGACAAAATCTTGGATGTGGCTTTAGCAAAAATTGGTGACAAAGCACTTTTCACAAAAGAATTAGAAACGGGAATGATCAATCGGGAGATTGACTTTGCAGTTCATTCTCTCAAGGATTTACCAACTCGTTTACCATCCGGATTGGGTTTAGCAGCAATCACCGAAAGAGAAAACCCCGCTGATGCTTTAGTCGTGCATTCCAAGCACAAAGATAAACAACTTGATACCTTACCCGAAGGTGCCGTTATTGGTACATCTTCTCTACGACGCTTAGCGCAATTGCGGCATCATTTTCCCCACTTCGAGTTTAAAGATGTGCGCGGTAATTTAAATACCCGCCTTGCCAAACTTGACGCAGGAGAATACGACGCTTTAATTTTGGCAGCAGCAGGATTAGAACGCTTAGGAATGTCAGAACGCATTCATCAAGTTATTCCCTCAGATATTTCCCTTCACGCCGTCGGACAAGGTGCATTAGGAATAGAATGCCTTGCTGATAACAAGCAACTGATATCCTTGCTCAAAGAACTCGAACATCCCCAAACTCGCGATCGCTGTCTTGCAGAGAGAGCTTTCTTGCGCGACTTAGAAGGTGGTTGTCAAGTACCCATAGGGGTAAATACGGAAATTAATGGTGACGAATTAACCTTGAGGGGAATAGTCGCCAGTATTGACGGTACAAAGCGCGTCCAAGATACCGTTTTCGGTTCCATTTACGAGCCTGAGCAGATTGGAAGCGAACTAGCGCAGCGTTTGCGTCAACAAGGAGCGCAGGACATCTTAGATGAGATTTTTACGACCATTCAACGGGGATAAATTTGAGTGGACAGTTGACAGTTGACAGTTGTTTATCACTAACCTTAGACCTTAGACCTTTGACCACTAACCACTAGTAACCAACAACTGATAACTTATAACTGACAACTGATAACTGATAATTCAAATGCGGATTCTATTTGTGGCAGCGGAAGCGGCTCCGGTGGCGAAAGTTGGCGGAATGGGTGATGTTGTGGGTGCATTGCCGAAAATTTTGCGACAGATGGGGCATGATGTGCGGATTTTCATGCCTTATTACGGTTTTCTACCGGACAAGATGGAAATTCCTTCCGAAGCAGTTTGGAAGGGATCTGCCATGTTCAATGATTTTGCGGTTTACGAATCGGTGCTTCCCGGTACTGATGTTCCTTTGTATTTATTTGGACATCCGGCTTTTGATCCGCGCAAAGTTTATGGCGGTGATGATGAACATTGGCGCTTTACTTTCTTTTCTAATGGTGCTGCTGAGTTTTGCTGGAACTACTGGAAGCCAGAGTTAGTTCACTGTCACGATTGGCACACAGGGATGTTGCCGGTGTGGCTAAATCAATCTCCTGATATCAGCACAATATTTACGATTCATAATTTAGCTTATCAAGGTCCTTGGCGCTGGTATTTAGAGAAAATTACTTGGTGTCCGTGGTATATGCAAGGACATAATACAATGGCGGCTGCGGTACAATTTGCCGATAGGGTAACTACAGTTTCTCCAACTTATGCCGAGCAGATTAAGACAGTTGATTATGGTGAAACATTAGAGGGATTGCTGTCATTTATTAGTGGTAAATTATCGGGTATTGTCAACGGTATAGATACTGAAGTTTACGACCCTGCAACTGATAAATATATTGCTGAAAAGTTTACCAGTGATAGTTTAGAGAAACGCAAAGCTGATAAAATTGGTTTGCAAGAAGAATTGGGATTAGAAGTTAACAAAAATGCCTTTTTAGTTGGGATGGTATCCCGTTTAGTAGAACAAAAAGGCAT
>JBHJOU010001001.1:0-2825 GCA_050329355.1 Rivularia sp. (in: cyanobacteria) | reverse complement strand
ATTCACCACAAAAATTACAAGAAGTTGAAAATGAAGTTGGATTTAAGGGAATTTGAATCTAGATTTTGATATTTAACAAATCTTATCTATGGTTATGTTGAACGTTTAAATCCCCGACTGCTTTTGATTGAAACTTGACAAAAATAAATTGAAAGTCTTTATAGAGAAGCTTCGCGAACAGTATGGCTTTGCGATCGCAATACACTCGTGACGGCAAAAATTCGCCAAAAAAAATGCCAAGGGTTTAATCCCCAGGGCAAAATTACAACTAAGTTTTACAACACACAACCACACAAAACTCGTGAGGTCTATAACCATATTAAATAAATTCCACCAAAATGGTGTGTTAGTTAGAACTTTTATTTGATCAGTCTTGGTTTAAATCATATTTAAATCAGATTAATTTCAAAAAAATCAAAAAATATGATGGCGATAGCTTCCCTTGCACTACGCGATCGCCATAATGTTATAAAATTTATGCATCATAATTATTGATGGTGCATTATCAGGGTAAAATTTCCATGGCTCAAGTATTTCCTGGTGAAGTTTTCGCTCAAACTACCGATTTTGATACTGGTATTCGTCAACTGTTACCGAACTATGACGAAATGCTCGAAACTGTTGCTCGCTGTGTTCCTGTTAGCTCTCGTCGGATTTTAGAATTGGGTTGCGGTACGGGTGAACTTAGTCTGAAAATACTCAATCGTTGTCCGGATGCTCAAGTTATCGCTGTGGATTATTCTCCTAGAATGATTGAATTTGCTCGAAGCAAAATGGCTGAAGCTGGTTATCAGCGATGGAATGGTATAGAAGCTGATTTTGGAGAATGGACAAATAATCCGGAAAACTTTGATATCGGTACGGAATTTGATGCTTGTGTCTCATCACTGGCAATTCATCATCTCAGTGACGAGATGAAAGCGAAGTTATTTCAACGCATTGCTAAAAGTCTTAAGAGCGGTGGTTGTTTTTGGAATGCAGATCCACTTTTACCAGAATCACCAACATTAGCAGAAATTTACAACGCTGCAAGGGAAGAATGGACTAAGAAACAAGGAACTACTATACAATCCGTTCGTTCTCGTTTAGCAAGTAATAGCGACTCTGTAGATTATTCTGTTAGCTACGGTTATTCGAGTCAAGACCAATTAGCAACCTTAGATGCACATTTGCAAATGCTCGCAAATGCTGGATTTAATACTATAGCAGTACCTTGGAAATATTATGGTTTGGCAGTGTTTGGAGGATTTGTTTAACAGTTATCAGTTATCAGTTAAATTCCTGAATTTAAGTAATTGATACACGCGACTAAAATCACCGACTTGTATCCGTAAATCGATAATTAACAATTGAAAACAATATGGCTCGAAAAAAACAGAAAAAATTACATGGTTTCGGGTACAAACATTCACTTCATTACAGATGCCCGATTTGTTGTATTATCCCACCTCATATGTTGGAACAAATGGCGGTTAACGGTACTCCAACACAGCGGGAATGGGCTTTTGAGACTTTAAACCTTTCAGCGCAAATTCGGGGAAGAAGGATTAATTTGGGCGGTATCGAATTAACTTCGCAAGCTGGTGAGAAACGCCGTACTATATATGATGCGAAAAATACTGAAAACCTTCCAGGGGAATTAGTCCGTGGTGAAGGTGATGCTCCCACAGAAGACGAAGCTGTAAACGAAGCCTATGAGGCGGCTGGTGCAACTTACGACTTTTTCCAAGAAATTTGCGATCGCAATTCTATTGATGACAAAGGTTTGCGTTTGGATTCTACTGTACATTACGGTCAAAAGTACGAAAATGCCTTTTGGAACGGCACTCAAATGGTTTACGGTGACGGTGACGGGGAACTATTTAATCGTTTTACCAAGTCGGTTGATGTCATCGGACATGAATTAACTCACGGGATTACCCAGTATGAAGCCGATTTAATCTATTTTGGCGAATCCGGTGCGCTTAACGAATCTTTTTCTGATGTATTTGGTTCCTTAGTTAAACAGCGAATCAACAATCAAACTGCGGATCAAGCAGACTGGTTAATTGGTGTAGGATTATTTACCGAAAAAGTCAAAGGTGAAGGAATTCGCTCGATGAAAGCGCCAGGTAAAGCTTACGACGACCCGGTACTTGGTCAAGACCCCCAACCAGCACATATGAAAGACATCTATACTGGTGCGAAAGATAACGGCGGAGTACATATAAATTCGGGTATACCCAACCGTGCCTTTTATTTAGCAGCAACAGAAATAGGAGGTTATGCTTGGGAGAAAGCAGGAAAAATTTGGTACATTAGTTTATGCGAAAGACTGCGTTCAAAAGCAAACTTTAAACAAGCCGGAGAAGTAACAATTAAAGTAGCGGGAGAACTTTACGGAGAAGCAAGCAGCGAACAAAAAGCCGTAATCGATGCTTGGAAAGAAGTGGGAGTCAGTTGACAGTTGACACTGTTAAAATGTTAATATCCTTAGAGCGTAGCGGTGGTTTTACTGGAATAGGTAAAGTAATAACGATTGATACGACGAAAATACCGCAACATCAAGCCGAGCAATTACCCATATTATTAGAGTCGGCAAATTTCTTTAATTTGCCTGAATATATCGCCGCTGATTCTACTCCGAATCGCGATCGCTTTCAATATACAATAACGGTAGAAGATAAAAATAAACAGCACGCCGTCACAGTCGGCGAAAGTTTAATACCCGCAACTTTAAGACCTCTAATTGACTGGATCAATTGTAATTATAAATAGATTAAAAATTAGAACTCAAAGAATCATATCAAAGTAGTTAAGAAAAAATCTCTCAGAAATAACTTATA
>JBHJOU010000315.1:0-3300 GCA_050329355.1 Rivularia sp. (in: cyanobacteria) | reverse complement strand
GCAATGACAATGTGAATCGCTCGTGTTTATTTGAGCGAAAGTAAGTGCAATTTTATTACAGCAGCGCCTTGCAAGGGGAAGGCAGGGTAGATTGAATAACAACCCCTCCCCGAATATTTGAGCTGCCAATTTTTGAGGAAATTGAATGCCGAAACAAATTATTATCGCCGAACAGCATCAAATTGCTGCGGTGTTCTCTGAAGACCAAATACAAGAACTTGTCGTAGCTACTGGTCACCACCAAATTGGTGACATTTATTTAGGAGTAGTAGAAAATGTATTGCCTGGGATAGATGCAGCTTTCGTCAATATTGGTGACCCAGAACGGAATGGTTTTATTCATGTAACCGACCTTGGACCATTAAGATTAAGACGCTCTTCTGCGGCAATTACGGAATTATTAGCACCACAACAAAAAGTGATGGTGCAAGTAATGAAAGAGCCCACTGGTACAAAAGGGCCAAGACTTACTGGTAACATTACCTTACCGGGGCGCTACGTAGTACTAATGCCTTACGGACGAGGTGTTAACTTATCCCGTCGGATCAGGAACGAAAATGAACGCAACCGTTTGCGAGCCTTAGCAATCTTGATCAAACCCGCAGGAATGGGCTTATTAATCCGTACCGAAGCCGAAGGAAAGCCAGAAGAAGCAATTATTGAAGACTTAGAATTGCTGCAAAAACAATGGGAGTCAGTCGGCGAGCAAGCCCAATCTTGCCGCGCTCCAGCCTTGCTCAACCGTGACGATGACTTTATCCAGCGGGTTTTGCGGGATATGTACGGCGCTGATGTCAACCGGATTGTAGTAGATTCGAGTACCGGCTTAAAGCGGGTAAAGCAGTATTTACAAAACTGGAGTGGGGGACAAGTACCCCAAGGTTTATTAATTGACCACCACCGCGATCGCACTGCGATTTTAGAATATTTCCGGATTAATGCCGCCGTTAAGGAAGCTCTCAAACCAAGAGTAGATTTACCTTCTGGTGGTTATATTATTATTCAACCGACAGAAGCATTAACGGTGATAGATGTCAACTCCGGTTCATTTACCCGTTCAGCAACCGCAAGAGAAACGGTATTGTGGACAAACTGCGAGGCAGCGACAGAAATAGCCCGTCAGTTGCGTTTGCGTAATATTGCGGGAGTGATTGTCGTTGATTTTATTGATATGGAATCGCGACGAGACCAACTACAGGTTCTCGAACACTTTAATAAAGCCTTAAAAGCAGACAAAGCCCGTCCTCAAATTGCCCAGCTAACCGAATTGGGTTTAGTAGAACTAACCCGCAAACGTCAAGGTCAAAATATTTACGAGCTTTTTGGAGAAACTTGCCCTACCTGCGGTGGTTTAGGACATATCGTACATCTACCTGGGGAAAACGAATCCCGAATTGCACCACCATCAGCAGAATCACCAGAGCGTGTAGTACCTTTACCCCAAAGAGAACCGCGTTTGTCTGCTCCTCGTTTAAGCGAGCCAAGAGAAGTAGTTGATGAATACGCAGACTCAGGGGACGAAGCAGAAGCGGATTTTGCCAACCTAAATTTGCTTAATCATCCCAGTTATCAAGAATTAGGTGATAACACCAAACGTCGTCGTCGTCGTCGCGTCGTCGAGATTAATGGAGGAAATGACAAAGATGAACCACGGATTAATGGGAATCCGTTGACACTAGTTAATGATGAATTGGAAATCGATTCCGAACCAGAATTAACAAGAAGAATTGATAGTTCCCCATCAGGTTTGAGTAAAGGATGGACTGAAAGACCCGAACGTACCAGAACCAGAGTAGAATCGGTTAAAGGAGTACTTGAACCACCAGAAATTATTTCGGTGGAAATGACACCCGAAGAACAAGATGTTTATGCTTTAATGGGCGTTACACCTTTAAAGAAATTTGACAAAGAGTTCAAAAACGAAAAATCTGTAATCATTAATATTGTTCCGCCAGGTGAAGATGAAGTAAACATAGAGGAAGAATCATACTCTGTTACTCCAACTCCGAAAAAAGTAAAAATAAGTAATCAAATTACAGTAGAAGAGGAAATAGAAGAAGAAGAAGAACAACAACAACAAGAACAAGAAGAACAAGAAGAACAAGAAGAACAAGAAGAACAAGAGCAAATAGAATCGAATCAAACGATGGGCGATAATGAAAATGAAACAGAAACCAAAACAGCAGATGGCCGTCGCCGTCGTCGTCGTTCTTCTGTCAGCTAGGATTTAATCGCCAATATTATGGTAGAAATTAGGCAAGCTATCACTGCGATCGATAAGTCAACAATCCCCCCGGAACAAAATTGGCTGGAATTTTCTACGTATTCCCATACGAAAGGACTAATTGCAGGTGTAGATGAAGTGGGGAGAGGTGCTTTGTTTGGTCCTGTGGTAGCAGCAGCCGTAATTCTACCAGATAGTAATAGTTTGCCCCAACTCTTCACAACCAAGATTAAAGATAGTAAAAAGCTATCAGCTAATCGAAGAAATCAGTTAGTTAGTTCGATTTTTGATATTGCAATAGACTGGAAAATTGGTTTTGCAACTACGGCTGAAATAGACTCTTTTAATATCCTGCAAGCATCACTTTTAGCAATGAAGCGGGCTGTTCTCAAATTGAAGATACAGCCTGCACTTTGTTTAATTGATGGTCCGCAGCGGGTAAAAGACTTATTACTACCGCAAGAAACAATAATTAAAGGAGATTCTCGCTTACTGACGATAGCTTCTGCTAGTATCGTTGCTAAAGTTTGGCGCGATCAACTAATAACTCGCCTTGCTGAAAAATATCCAATGTACGATTTAGAAAGAAACAAGGGTTATGGTAGTCCGAAACACCTGTTAGCACTGCAAAATTACGGTATCTCACCCTTGCATCGTAAATCTTTTCGTCCCTGCCAAATTGAGCCAAAATAACCAACAGGACTTGTTTATCTGATTCTTCTCAATCGCTTCCTCTAATTATTGGGTGAGAAGTCGGGTTTTTATAGTGGTTATGTGGGTTTAGAAATATTTAAGCTGAAAAACCCGACTTCTTAAAAGTCAAAACAATTATTCGGGTTTAAAAACCGTAAAATCATTACCATCAGAGTCAAGATAGCTCTTATCTATAGAATGTAATTCTACCCAATGCCGATAATCAATTAGCAGCTGATGTAGCAATCTTTGCTTGATTGTCAATAATACGCTTTTAAGCAGGCTGTTACCAGCAGCTTCTAATATTGATTTAGGAGTAAAAGATAAAGGTGGCGGAAATTCTACCTTGACTTCTAAATTTGCTATACCTTTAAGATAAGTAT
>JBHJOU010000889.1:0-8160 GCA_050329355.1 Rivularia sp. (in: cyanobacteria) | reverse complement strand
CGCTTGGGTTCAAAGTTGCTTAAAGATACAGAAAAAGGAACCTCAATTTCATTTATAAATTTACAGCAAACAGCGGTACCTTATGGTTTAGTTGGGGTTATCAGTCCTTGGAATTTCCCTTTATTATTATCAACTATTGATACCATTCCAGCTTTACTCGCAGGTTGTGCGGTAATTGTTAAACCTAGTGAAATTACCCCTAGATTTATGGCACCCTTAATGAATGCAGTTAATGCTGTACCGCAACTCAGAGATATATTAACTTTTATTGAGGGAGATGGTAGAACGGGAGCAACTTTGGTAGAAAATGTAGATTTAGTCTGTTTTACAGGCAGCGTCGAAACAGGACAACAAGTTGCGATCGCAGCAGCACAACGTTTTATTCCAGCGTTCTTAGAATTAGGAGGAAAAGACCCAGCAATTGTTTTAGAATCAGCAGATATAGAGTTAGCGACTTCTGCTATATTATGGGGTTCAGTAGTCAATAGTGGACAGTCATGTTTATCAATCGAAAGAATTTATGTTGCAAAAAATATTTTTGAAGAATTTTATCATAAACTTGTAGCCAAAGCACATCAATTAAACCTTGCTTATCCGACATTAGAAAGTGGAGAAATTGGTCCAATTATTTGTGAAAGACAAGCCGCAATTATTAATGAACATTTACAAGATGCAGTAGCAAAAGGAGCGGTAATTCACTGTGGTGGGAAAGTTGAAGAAATCGGTGGTGGTTGGTGGTGTCATCCGACAGTTATTACCGAAATTAATCATGATATGAAGGTAATGAATGAAGAAACATTTGGTCCGATAATGCCAATTATGTCTTTTTCAACTGTAGAAGAAGCGATAGAATTAGCCAACGATACCTTTTATGGATTGAGTGCAGCGGTATTTTCCGAATCGCGAGATGAAGCATTAGAAATAGCGCGTAAAATCGATGCAGGTGCTATTAGTATTAATGATGCAGGTTTAACATCTATGATACACGAAGCTGAAAAAAACGCTTTTAAATTTTCTGGTTTAGGAGGTTCCCGTATGGGTGCTTCAGCATTAACAAGATTCATGCGGAAAAAAGCATTTTTGATTAAGACTAAGGATAATTATGATCCTTGGTGGTTTAATCAGTAATCAGTTATCAGTTATCAGTAATCAGTTATCAGTTAACAACCATCCATCAACAAGTATCCACTATCAACTATGAATTAATTATGTCAAATATTAAAGAAGAAATGCCGGTGCTTTATCGTCATCAAGGAGAATGGAAGGGTACTTATACTGTAGTTGATAGCGAAGGTAAAATTATTGATAAACACGAATCGTATTTAATCTGTGAGTTTCCTGAAAGTGGTGATTACTCTTATAACCAAATAAATCGCTATACTTGGGCAGATGGGAAAGAAGAAGAACATCAATTTCCGGGAATTTATCAAGATAAAAAGTTGATATTTGATACCGAGCGAATTACAGGTAAAGCTTGGGAAGTTGATGATTCAACGATTATTTTATGGTTTTCTTATAAAGGAATATCAAATGCTTATTTATATGAAATGATAAATATTAGTCCCTGTAATAATTATCGTTTTCGTACTTGGCATTGGTTTAAAGATAATCAAGTATTTAAACGGACATTAATTCAAGAAGAAAGAATAGGTAATGGGTAATAGGGAATAGGGAATTGCCAACTGTCAACTGTCAACTGTCAACCAACAACCATCAACTATCAACTAACAAATTGATTATGTCAAAATCAGAAAAAATAAATTATTCAAATCCCAGCGGCTTTACTGAATTTCTACCAGGTGAAAAGCGCTTAGAATCTTATTTAATGGATACTATCCGTAAAGTATATGAAAGTTACGGATTTACACCAATTGAAACTCCTGCTGTGGAACGTTTGGAGGTTTTGCAAGCTAAGGGAAATCAAGGTGATAATATTATTTATGGTATTAGTCCGATTTTACCGCCGAATAAACAAGCAGAGAAAGAACAATCTAATAAAGATAAATCAGATGATAATAATTCGGAAGCTAGGGCTTTAAAATTTGACCAAACTGTTCCTTTAGCGGCTTATATTGCGCGGAATTTAAATAATTTGACTTTTCCCTTTGCACGTTATCAAATGGATGTGGTATTTCGTGGAGAAAGAGCAAAAGATGGACGTTTTCGTCAGTTTCGCCAATGCGATATTGATGTGATTGCTCGTCGGGAATTGAGTTTACTTTATGATGCTCAAATGCCTGCTATTATCTCGGAAATATTTGAAGCTGTTAATATTGGCGATTTTCTCATTCGCATAAATAATCGCAAGGTTTTGACTGGTTTCTTTCAATCAGTTGGTGTCACCGAAGATAAAATTAAAACCTGTGTGGGAATAGTTGATAATTTAGAAAAAATTGGTGAACTTAAAGTTAAAAATGAGTTACAAAAACAAGGTATTTCACCAGAACAAACTGAGAAAATTATTGAATTTATTAATATTAAAGGTTCGGTGGATGAGGTGTTAGATAAACTAAAACATCTTGCTGGAAATATATCAGAAGCCGAACAATTTAAATTAGGAGTAAATGAATTAGAAACTGTAATTTCAGGAGTTCGTGATTTAGGAGTTAAGGATAATCGCTACTGTATTGACTTATCAATTGCTCGCGGTTTAGATTATTATACTGGTACCGTTTATGAAACAACTTTATTAGGACATGAAGCTTTAGGAAGTATCTGCTCTGGTGGTAGATATGAAGAATTGGTAGGGACATTTTTAGGGGAAAAAATGCCGGGTGTGGGTATTTCCATCGGTTTAACTCGCTTGATGAGTCGATTATTAAAAGCTGATATTTTAAAAGCTTTATCTGCAACACCAGCCCAAGTAATGGTGGTGAATTTACAAGAAGATTTGATGCCACTTTATTTAAAAGTATCTCAACAATTACGTCAAGCCGGAATTAATGTAATTACTAGTTTTGATAAACGTGGTTTGGGTAAGCAGTTTCAATCGGCTGATAAACAAGGAATTCAATTTTGTGTAATTATTGGTGCTGATGAAGCACTAGCACAAAAATCTAATTTAAAGGATTTAAAGTCGGGAGAACAAATTGAAGTTTCTTTGGATAAATTAGCTGAGGAAATTCAATGGAGATTGGGTTAGTCAATTCTAATTTATCGTTCTTAGACTCTGCGAATTTTGAGCAATTGAGGATATTTTTATATTAGTTTTCATTGTTTATTGTCTATATAAATTTAGAAACATAAATCATGAAAATACTATATCCCAAAGGCTCTATTCTTTGAAGTTTATGTCTTTTGCTAGATTCGGTAAATTGCGCTTCAAGCCAAAATATTTAGGGATAAAGTCGTAATATTGGATCATTTAGGGTCGTAGTGAACATTTTACTGTTTATTATCGGATTAGTATTAGTGCTTTTATCGCTCCTGGATGCGCTCTGGACAGCTCTATGGGTAGATGGAGGTGCAGGTCCTCTAACCTCTCAAATCACCAATGGGGTGTGGTGGGTAATGAAAAAGCTGATTAGCAGCAAACGTAATTATTGGCTGAGTTTAGCAGGTCCATTAATCCAAACAGTGACGGTGTTTGTTTGGGTGGGTTTGCTATGGGTAGGATGGGTACTGATGTTCAGTGCTGACCCAACTTCACTGATTTACACCCGTACACCAGAACAACAACCAAGTACTTTAAGCGATCGCATTTATTTTGTTGCTTACACCATCTCGACAATGGGCAATGGTGATATTTATCCTAGTCGTGGAGGTTGGGAGATTATTGCTTCTTTCACAGCCTTAAGTGGGATGTTTCTGATTACCATGGTGGTAAGTTTCTTACTGTCTGTGATTGGGGGTGTAACGACAAAGCAATCCTTAGCTAGTCAAATTACTGGATTGGGAAATTCTGGTGAAGAATTTATTTTAAATCTTTGGGATGGAAAGGGTTTTCCCGGACTAGATTTGCAACTAATGTCTATGTCTACACAACTGGGTACACTAACCGAGCAACAACTTGCTTACCCTGTATTACACCGCTATCATGGTGCATCTCCTAAACAAGATAGCGCGCCTGCGGTGGCAATTCTAGACGATGCATTAACTGTTCTACAATATGGGCTGCAACAGCCATACCGTCCGGCTCCTGCTTTACTAAAATCGGCACGAGAAACAGTTCATACCTACCTAAAAACCCTAGCATCTGCTTCTATTTATCCTGCTGACCATTTACCACCCCCTCCAGACCTCAAACCCTTGCGTCAAGCCGGAATTCCCGTCGTCAGTGATGAACAATTTGCGCGATCGCTAAATGACCTCACTCACCGTCGCAAGCTACTCTTAGGATTAGTTGAACGCAATAGTTTTAAATGGCCCCAGGGTACATTCTAGCTTTTGCTCTCATCTTTAAAACTTAATTCCACAATTCAAAAACGTTAAATAAAGTATTAATTATTATCACGATCAATTATGGATGATGTTGTTTTCTTTTACGGAGGGATTGAACCGCTAATTCGCATCGTTGTTGTCGGAAGCTTAGCCTATTTTAGTTTAATAATTTTGCTACGGATATCTGGTAAACGCACCTTAGCTCAGTTGAATGCTTTTGACTTTATAATTACGATCGCGATCGGTTCTACCCTCGGACGCTTAATCACAGCAAAAGGCGTATCCTTAGCTGAAAGTGTCACAGCATTCTTAACTCTGATTTGCTTACAATACTTGGTTTCATGGTTAACGGTTCGCTCATCAGCATTCGATAACTTGGTAACAGCAAATCCGTCACTGCTTTACTTTCGTGGTCAATTTTTGCCAAAAGTAATGCAACAACAACGAGTCACCAAAGCACAATTATTAGCGGTGGTTAGGGAAAACAGAATTGGTTCTTTACAAGAAGTAGAAGCAATTGTCATGGAATCAGCTGGAACAATCGCTGTGATTAAAAAAGGAACAGATGGACAAGCAGATTCCTCCGTATTAGGAAATATTCCTAGAATTAACTAATTACAGTTGATAGTTGATAGCTTATATTTATTTCTCCCCATCCCCTACTACCTACTCTCTTTTTACAGATTTTAACAAAAACCTCCTTTTAACCTGCTGTATTGGTCTTGCATTCATAGGAAATACTTTAGCAAACTTTTGTATTTGTTGAGTAGAAATTTCTACAGGTTCTTTTAAAACAATCCAGTTTACTGTTTCTGCACAAGGTGGTGTGGTTAATGAACCATAATATCGATAATAATCTTTGTTTTTTGGTAATAAATTTGCAGCATTAATCTTGATATTAGATATCGTTTTTTCACTACCTTTTTTCATCGGCATTTCTTGCCAAATCTGCTGTAAAATTCGGTTCGTTTCACCTTTCTGAAGAAAAATACCGATTACAGCCAAAGAACCTTTTTTACTTTGATGAACAAGATGTAACTCCATCGGAAATGCTTTTCCTCTAACTCGATGTTCGCTGGGATTATGAAAGTGAAATTGTAGTAATTCATAAAGTTCATCATCAAGAGTTAATATACTTCCTGGGTTATAATTTACCTGGATAGTATGACCATTATTAATAATCCGCAGAGGAGTATCTTTATAATCAAATTTGAGTGGTGCTAAATCTGCATTAACCGCAGATTCAAGATTAATAGGAGATTGATTGCTACCCAAACGACAAGTATAGAAATTTGATGATAAATTACCCCAATTTTCTGGTCCTTTTTTACCAATGTAGCCCCAATGAGTTTCACCTTTTTCCTTCGATGCTGATATTAATGAATTACAGCCAAATAAATAACTCGCTGCTATCCCAGTGCTTGCAATTAAACCTCTTTTTAGCAATTTTCTTCTATCCATAAGTCTTGATTTTTACAAAGTTCAATACTGCTGTACTGCCGTTGCTATATTTATGAAATTTTGAGAATTGATTTTTATTATGGTTTTCTTGCTAATTGTTTTTTGTTCTGAATTTACTTCTAAGTTAAATATTTTGTAATTGCGTTTACAAGTTGTATTGTTTAAGTTCAAAATATTTTAGTTAAGGATGCAATATTGTTTTTATAGGTTACAAAAAACAACATGAACCAAACTTCAGAAAACACATTAAAAGTTGCACATCAGGGGTTTGAATATTTCACCCATCGTTTAGCGACAGGAGAATGGCAAGATTTTTTAGATATGCTTACAGAAGACTTTAGCTTCTGGTTTCCTCAAGGTAAATATCACGGTTTAAATGTGGGTAAACAGCAAGCAAAAGAATTTTTTGAATACGTTTCCCAAGCCTTTAATACAGGAATTACAATTACTTCCGTAGAAAGAGTTACCAGTAATGAAACAACAGTTGTATTTGAATTTTGCGACGAAGGAAAGTTAATGGGAGAAATTTATAAAAATCGGATTGCAGTATCCTTTGATATCCATGAAGATAAAATTTGTGGATACCGTGAATACTTTGGTAGTGATGGAAAATCGAATTAATCAATTATCAAAGATTAATTCTCAATTATCGTAATCTTGGTTTTTAAAATCTAAAATAAAGTTAATCTTCTACCTATAACCTTTAACCTTTAACCTATAACCTTTAACCTATAACCTATAACCTATAACCTATAACCTATAACCTTTAACCTATAACCTATAACCTATAACCTTTAACCTATAACCTTTAACCTATAACCTTTAACCTATAACCTTTAACCTTAATTATTCTCAAGATTTGATTGATTAAGTTCCTGACATTTAGCAGCTGCGGCTTGATAAGCTGTTAAATATTCTTTACCACCTAACATTACATCCCCATAATATTCATAAGGTGCATCACCATAAATTGGTAATGGATCATCTTCTGGATAATCTTCTTTTGACTCTTCAAGAATTGCTTTAAGTTTTTTTACGGTGAAAGTTTGTGCTGTAAAGTACCACATTTCTTGAGATTCTTTAGCTAAATGTGGTAAATTCGGATCGAGTATTCGTGAATCTAACTCTATCCAAGCGTGTTCGAGAAGTTGATAAGGCTTACGTTTGATAACTAAAAAACCTTGAGCATAAACAGCACCCTCGGTAGCTAATAACGCTTGATAAGCATTCTCAAAAGGCTTTTTAGCTTTACTTTTGATTTGAGCGGCAATTTCTAACGAACCAGCTTCATCCAGTAACTTATCCATCAGTAGTAAGGATAAAAGCATAGACTACAGTTAATAGTTTACAGGTTAAAGGTCAAAGTTCAAAGGTCAAAAGTTTGAATATTATAAATTAGTACTAAACAATTGTCCACCGTCAACTAATACCTCCAATCGCGATCGCAGTTAATAGGGTGAATACTCCTAATGTGATTAATGCAGCTAATAATACATTTTGATAAATGCGGTTGAGTTTGTCTTCGCTAAGGATTCTTTTGTTTCTTTCTTTTTTAAGTTCTGCAATTAATTCATTTATTCTCGGTTTTTGCTGTTTTTGAATAAATGAGGCTAAATAATCATGTACTAATTGATATCTATCAGCAGGATTTTCCGGAATTAAAACTACTATACCCGCTTCTACAAATATTCGTAATACTAAGTCTAATTGATTGGTTTCTTTAGTTAATTCTTCTAAAGATAAAGCTCGTAAATCTCTTTCTAATTCCGCACGAGTTTTCAGTGGACGAGTACCTTTTTCATCTGTGAGTAAATATAATAATAATTCGGCTACTTGACGATTGATTTCGCCGCAATCTTCTACTACCTCTTTCATGTAACGTTTGACTAATTCTTCTTTTAGTCCACAATTATTATATTGAATTAATTTAGTAATATTCTCAGTTTGTAATTGCGCTCCGACTACTTGTAATTCAATTGGACGCACTTCTCCATATTTAACTGATAAATCTTGTACTAGTTGCTCTATTAAACCTGGTTCTAAATGAAAATTAGAATGCTGGGTTAAGCGTTCAATTAAAGATTTAGCATCTGAAGATGCAAAGTTATCTAATTTATAAAGAATATGTTTACTGAGAATGTCATTATTAATAATTTTCATATTCGATAGACGATTACATTCGAGTAAATAATGTAGATAATCTTCTCGTAAAGATAAAATAACTTTGACACTTAAAATGTTTAAACATTCTCCCATGAATTCAAAAAACTGCCGTCTTTGAACTGGTGAATTATAAACAAAAAAGAATTCTTCAAATTG
>JBHJOU010000580.1:0-4188 GCA_050329355.1 Rivularia sp. (in: cyanobacteria) | reverse complement strand
GGTTCTTCAGTACAAAGGGATGCTAATTTAATAAATAAAGTACCAATTAAGTAAACACCTGACTCTAAAATTATCGAAGTTTCTAAATCCATATGCCGAACGTTTAATCAGCAAGCCCTTATTATTTATACCTTCCACTACACCACTATTTGTACGGTTGTCAAAGTAAGAAATGATTTCAATGTCCCTTCGGGACACGCTTCGCTAACAATCCAACGAATAATAGTTTTATGACTAACTGGAAAGTGTTTTTTCGCGTTTGATAGTCAACTACCGAGTTTAAATAGTCCTTCTAACCAATCATCTGTTTCATCAAAAAGCATTCGTATTTTCTCTTTTAATTCATGCATTAATTTGAGAGTAGGAGATACTTTTTTAACTTGTTCTAGTTTAGGTTTTTGTTGTTCATTTAAGTTTTTTCCGTTTTTTAACAAAGCATATTTACTTTTTTTTTAATCCCTCCAAAATTGTTTCATATTTCTTTTCTTTTTTTATATCCGAATCAATCGGGTACGTTTCTCTTGTTTTCGTGCCATATCTAATTCTTTATTAATTTGCATCATTACATGAAATCTATCTGCTACGACTTGGGCATTTGGCATTAATTCCTTGACTAAATTTTTGTAACCTCGCCATAAGTCTATACTTACTTCCTCAATTTTCTCTAAAATCTCTTTGCCCCATGAATTAAAAAGCTTCTTAATTATTTCTTGGGTTCTTCCCGGCAAGATTGTAAGTAATTGAGACTTATCTAAATCTATTAAAACTGCACAGTAATGCCCTTTCCCTTTAACCAAAGCTATCTCATCAATACCAAGTCTTTTTAAAGATAATGGTTTTTCTTCAAATGATTTATTTGAAGCATCTTTTAACATTCTTTCTATTTCCTCCGTCGTTACAGTTGCTTTTTTCGCGACAGTATTAATGTCGGAATCCAATACTTCTTGTATGACTTTTCTAGCAAGCCTTTTGGTGTATTTTCTTCTTCTATCTACAAAATATAACTCTTCACTAAACGGTTTTTTACATTTTTCACATTTAAATTGCCGTTTATTTATTTCTAGAAAAACTTGTTGTCCAAACAAAGGCAAATTTTTAATAATATACCTATGATTTTGATGTCAACTATGATTTTGTTTACCACAACGAGGACAATTACTTTCCGTCTTCATTGATTCAATCTGTAAAATTATCCCGACTCCTTCATACTTACGATGTGAAATAACTTTTACGGATTCTAGATTCAGTAGTTGTGTTAATATTTTAATATCCTTTTTTGAGGTGATTGTACTAGTACACCCGTTATCTGAAAAGCTTTCTTCTAATTTTAACAAACAATAAATTTGTAGTTTTTTCAGCCCTTTTTAACTTTGATAAATTATTTGATAAATTCATTTACATTTAAGAATTGAACTATTCTTCAATTAGCGTAGCGGCGTAGAGGAGGGCTGCGACTTTGTAGATATTTAAGTGAGTTAATCAGAAGCCCTTCTCTACGCAATTGAAGAAAGCGTAGCGGTAGTTCAATTCGCTGCTCTCACAAGTCAATTCGCGCTATTTCTTCTTTATTTGATTTCTTTAATTGTATTTTTAGCATCCCTTTGTACTGAAGAGCCAAAAAAAACAAAGTCTAAAGTCTGCTGCATCAAATCATGCTTATACGTGGTTCAATTCAAAACTTTATCTAAACTTACCCAGAATTACAGAGGTTAACTCAAATACTACGTGTAATGCTGAAAACAGCTTTTATTTAGATAAGTATGTCAATATTAGAATTTCTTGCTAGTGTAAACGGTGCGGCTTACTTGGTAGCACAAAATGGGCAATTTTTAGGCTTATTATCAAATGACCGATGCAATCGGGATTCTATCAGTAATCCATGTGGGGATTATGGTAGCCCGTGTGGAGCTTACAGTATCAGTAATCCATGCTGTATTTATGGTGGTTTAAGTGGGATTTACAGCCCTTACAACCCAGCCTGTACAAATCCCCCACTTATTGTATATCAAAACCAAGTCGTATTGTTAGTTACAAAAAGTAATTACGTAATCTCTAGCGGAATGCCAACCATTGACCCAGACATTTTACTGAGTTTATATGCTCAAGGTGGCTATGGCACAGTTAAAACAATGAATCAGATGTATACAAGACAAGAGGAACGGCTAAACCAAGCCAGAGCGAATACCCAAAACTCACTTAACAATACTGCTGCTACTATTGCATCTCTTTTCAAATAACAATATCTCCAAATACGCCAAACAATTGTCAGATGCGATCGCAAACAATTACCTCGCTGGGCATCAGTTATCAGTGAACAGTTATCAACTAACCACCATCCGCGTTTAAGTTTTTTGTAGCTGTTATTAAGGTAAAGAGTTCACTTCGTAAACGTAATGACGTAAAATCATAATCCGTGGGTAAGTCCTGTTATATAAACGCCCAAATAAATATTAAAATATAAAATTCATCTAGACGTGCATTTACTTCCATGACCGCGATATCCCAACCCCCATTTTCTCCTGAAGAAATTGCCAAAGAAGGCATAAAACCCGAAGAATACCAAAAAATTGTCTGCATATTAGGTCGTCATCCCAATAAAGCCGAACTGGGAATGTTTGGTGTGATGTGGTCGGAACATTGTTGTTATAAAAACTCTCGACCTTTATTAAAACAGTTTCCTACCACCGGAGAGCGGATTCTCGTAGGTCCGGGTGAAAATGCTGGTGTTGTAGACTTGGGTGATGGTTTCCAACTGGCTTTTAAAATTGAATCCCATAATCATCCTTCAGCAGTGGAACCTTTTCAAGGTGCGGCGACGGGAGTCGGTGGTATTCTCAGAGATATTTTTACCATGGGTGCGCGTCCCATTGCCGTCTTGAATTCACTGCGTTTCGGTAATTTAGAAGATGCCAAAACTCAAAGATTATTTAGTGGTGTGGTATCGGGAATCGCTCATTATGGTAATTGTGTCGGTGTTCCTACGGTAGGTGGTGAAGTCTACTTTGACCCTGCTTATTCTGGTAATCCTTTGGTAAATGTGATGGCATTGGGTTTGATGGAAACACCGGAAATTGTTAAATCTGGTGCATCGGGTATTGGGAATCCGGTATTGTATGTCGGTTCTACTACTGGAAGGGATGGTATGGGAGGTGCGAGTTTTGCTAGTGCGGAATTAAGTGATGAATCTGTTGATAACCGTCCAGCGGTACAAGTTGGCGACCCTTTTTTAGAAAAATCTTTAATTGAAGCTTGTTTGGAAGCCTTTAAAACGGGTGCGGTAGTAGCAGCCCAAGATATGGGTGCTGCGGGTATCACCTGTTCTACTTCTGAAATGGCTGCAAAAGGTGGTGTGGGAGTAGAATTCGATTTAGATAAAATTCCTCACAGGGAAACGGGAATGATTCCCTACGAATATTTGCTCAGTGAATCTCAAGAGAGAATGCTGTTTGTTGCTCACAAAGGTAGAGAACAAGAATTAATTGATATTTTTGTGCGTTGGGGATTAAATGCAGTAGTCGCAGGAAAAGTTATAGAAGAACCGATTGTGCGGATTCTTTATCAAGGAGAAATCGCAGCCGAAATACCCGCCACAGCCTTGGCAGAAAATACCCCAATATACAACCGAGAATTACTCACAGAACCTCCAGAATATGCTCGTAAAGCTTGGGAATGGACATCCGATAATTTACCACTTTGTAGCCATGAAGGTATTGAAATTCAAGGAAAACTACAATCCTGGAATGATATTCTGTTAACCTTACTCGATACACCCACCATCGCTTCCAAATCTTGGGTTTATCGTCAATACGACCATCAAGTACAGAATAACACCGTCATCTTACCCGGTGGTGCAGATGCGGCGATTATTCGATTGCGTCCGATTGAGAAAGGGATGGGGGGACAATCCGAAATCCAAAATCCAAAATCTAAAATCCAAAATCCAAAATCGGGTGTTGCTGCAACGGTTGATTGTAATTCTCGTTATGTTTATCTTGACCCTTATGAAGGTGCGAAGGCTGTAGTCGCTGAAGCTGCTCGGAATCTTAGCTGTGTGGGTGCGGAACCTTTAGCGGTGACAGATAACCTCAATTTTGGTAGTCCGGAAAAATCAATTGGTTATTGGCAATTAGCAGAAGCTTGTCGGGGTTTAGCTGAAGGTTGTCAAGAATTATCAACTCCGGTAACTGG
>JBHJOU010000453.1:0-2956 GCA_050329355.1 Rivularia sp. (in: cyanobacteria) | reverse complement strand
TATATCTCCGACTCTGGCAAGCTGTTGTGCAACTGTTCCGGAAACGGGAGCGCGGACTACAGTTTGTCCTAATTGAGTTTTCAATTGTTGTATTCTGGCTGTAGCGCTCTTGACACCTGCTTTAGCGCTGTTAACTCTGGCTGTAGCGCTACCAATGCTGGCTTGAGCGCTAGTAACTCCCGCTTGAGCGCTGCGAATGTTTGCTTCGTCAATACGTACCGCTTCTCTGGCTGTTGCCAGGTTAGTTTCGGCTGTTTCAAATAATTGCTTACTAATTGCTCCTTGATTGGAAAGTTGCTGATTGCGCTGGTAATTTCTTTCAGCTTCTCTCAATCTGGCTTGTGCTTGAGCTAAATCCGCTTGTCTCTGTTGAACTGTTGCCTGATTTGATATGGCATTTGCTCTAGTTGATTCTAAAGCTGCTTGCTGGGAAGCTAAATCTGCTTGTCTGGAAGCAACCTCAGCTTCTTGGGATTCGATTTCTGCTTTTGCTTGACGAATTTGGTCTTGTAAGAGCGAATCATCTAAAATCGCCATAACTTGACCTTGCTCAACAGAATCTCCCTGTTTGACAGAAATTTGTTTAATTTGTAAACCGTTAGCTTGAGGTAAAACTGGAGTCAACTCATTAGCTGCAACCGTACCAGTAACGCTGAGATTGCGAGCAACTGTGGTTGATTCTACCCTCGCAAGAGTAACAGTCATTGCTGAAGCAACTGGTTGAGTCGATTGATTTGCTTCCGTTGGCTCACTTTCGACACGATTACTCAACAACCGCATCCCTCCCAAAGCTATCCCAACACCCAAAGCCATACCCAACAGCATAATTGTCCACCAAGAACGCTGTTTATCAGTTTCGGGATAATCTTTAAAAGTCGCTTCTTCCATTGCTAGTTCTTCTTGCGCTGGAATCTCGGAAAAATTCTGGTCCCCTGCTGTCATTGCTCCATCTCCTACCCATCCGCGATCGCACGGCTTTGCTTAAGAAAAATTGAAAATTATTACTATATATTAACTATCACTCATTTTGCTGTGTAATGGCTGTAATCTCAGGCTGAATTTACCCATGACAAAAGTCATGTATTCTCACTTTCAAAGGATTCTTTAGAGATTTATACTTATTCATGAAAGGGAGTAGGGAGAAGGCAGTAGGTCTATATTTAGTGGTTACTTTCAAATAAAATCTTTATCGGGCTTGATTGCTGATAAGTCATGCATCACAGCGGAATGAGTGTTCAGATCACCGCCACAAGTTCTCTGGATGTGGAAAAATAATAAATAACTTGATATCGTTTCTAGAGATAAAAAACATTTCTTCATTTATTGAATGCGTATATTCAGTTGAATTTGGGTAAGCTTTATTTATAAGTACCTGTGCAAAATTTGTGCAAAAATAATTTAATATTTTGCCGGGTTAAGCTTGGGGGTAAATAGTTATATAACTGAGTAATAAATATATTAATAATCAAAGCTTAACTGTTCATTAATCATTAAGTTTTTCAAAAAGCTTAAATCAAGATAAATTATTAGATTATTAACTTATTAACTTATTAACTTATTAACAGGGTAAAAATATGTTTAGCGCCACTGAAGTTTTGATAGATGCTTTCGTAAATCGAGTTAGAGAAGGATATCGTCGTAGTTATGGAAGTTTAAAAACTGATTATCAAGATATCATTGCTTGGGTAGGAAGTATGGCTTTAGAAAATATTGCCAACAGCGATGCTCTATATCATAACGTCGAACATTCAATCTTAGTTACATTAGTAGGACAAGAAGTTTTACGCGGCAAACATATACGAGAAGGTGGTGTTTCTAGCGAAGATTGGCTGCATTGTATTATCTCATTGTTATGTCATGATATTGGTTATGTAAAAGGAGTTTGTCGTCAAGACAAAGAAGAAGTAAGTCTGTATGCTACGGGTAAAGATGACGCAATGATTTCTTTACCGCTAGGCGCTTCAGATGCGAGTTTGACCGCATATCATGTTGATAGAGCAAAATTATTTATTGATGAACGTTTCGGTGGTCATAAATTAATCGATTCCGAAGTCATAAAATGCAATATTGAATTAACTCGTTTTCCCGTACCAGCCGCAGAAGACCATCAAGAAACTAATACTTATGCAGGTTTAGTCAGGGCTGCCGATTTAATTGGACAATTAAGTGACCCTCGTTATTTAAAGAAAATTACTTCTTTATTTTACGAGTTTGAAGAGACTGGAATGAATAAAATTCTCGGTTATGAAAACCCTGCTGATTTACGCAATAACTATCCAAAATTTTATTGGAATGGTGTTTATCCTTATATTAAAGATGGACTGCGTTACTTATCTTTAACCCAACAAGGAAAACAGATCATTGCTAACTTATACTCAAATGTATTTGTTGTAGAACATGAACGACCACAAGAAGAACAAATACATTTAGAACACCTAGAAATTAAAGAAGTAGGAATCAAAGAATTATCCGAACGAAGACACGAAACAGTAAAAGCAAGGTCGAGAGTTAGTTGATAAATCGAATAATGATTGGTTGCTAGTGGTTCATTTGATTAATTTTGCAGGCTTGTAGAGACGCTCATAGTATCGCGTCTCTAAATTGGTTTGTAGTGGCGATTTATCGCTCAAAACAAGGGTGAGCATCCCAACTACAAAGATTTAAAGACTACTAGAATCTGATCATGAGACCAATATTTCAGGTAGATTTTTCTACAATTATCCAGGTAGGATAATTAATAGTAGCTAACAAAATCTAGTTATAAATCTTTGATGTCTCTGACTCTCAATTCCGAATATAAAAGCTTTGGTGGAAAAGTCGGCTTTTACTCACATCCATCAACTACCTGTAACGGTGAAATGCGCTTTGCAATTTATCAGCCAGCCCAAGCTGTATCCCAAAGCTTACCAGTTCTTTACTTTCTCTCCGGTTTAACCTGTACTGAAGAAAACTTTAT